>NZ_DBHIVL010000159.1:0-1012 GCF_057271695.1 Centipeda sp. (in: firmicutes) | reverse complement strand
ATGAGGCCTCCTAAGGCGAGGAGCTATTTAAATAACCTTTAAACACCATTTAAAAATGAAAGAAACCACAATAAAACCCCATCAAATTCGTATCCTCCAAACCCTTTTAGGCAAACGCTTTAAGGACAGAGAAGCCCGCCTACACTTTGTATGCAGCTTTGTAGGGCGAGAGCTCCCCAGTACCAAAAACCTAACAGAAGACGAGTTTTTCGCTATAGCCCAGCACCTTGGTTACCACTTTGAAATGCACGCCTATTTCGATGCCCAAAACAAGCAACACCTAAAGCTATTATCCCTATGCCACGAACTCGGCTGGCGCGACGAAGCCAACCCCAAGTACGCCGACATCGCTCGTCTTGGCAAATGGTTTTGTAGTAGCAAAAACCCCTTCAAAAAAAGCCTGCAAAACCTCACTCCCAGTGAAGTAGGCAAAGTAAACAACATCTTTGAAAAAATGCTCACCCAACGCTATGAAAGAAGTTAGAAAATTAGCCAATGAGAAAATTAGCAAATTAATTGCCTGTGCGGCTCGCACTTGTTCTCACAAGCATAAAGAGCTCCGCACCCTTGCCCACTACGTTACAGTAGAAGTAACCGCCTTATTCTGCAAAGACTGTGGCAAGCAATTAACAAAAGAAGAGTGGAATGTATAACAATTTAAACACAAAATACAATGGAAATAGACGATTATGATATAAGTTACTCCTCAATATGCGATAGGATTAATGGAAACCCTCAAGCAGCAAAAAAAGAGCTATTGCGTTTGTGCAATATGACCATAAAAGCAGAAGAAAAAGTTAAAAAATTAGAAGAGGAACTAAGTAAGGCAAAAACTGATGTAAGATTTTTTAAAAAAGGCATATACAACACCTTTCATTACTTCCGCAACCAAATTGGCAAACTACCCTCCTCTGTTATCCTCCGTGAAGGAAAGACGATATACGTCATTAAGTACTTCGATGATGATAACATTACAATAAATGTTGAAAAGGAAAGTTTTTAATTACTAAAA
>NZ_DBHIVL010000158.1:0-1082 GCF_057271695.1 Centipeda sp. (in: firmicutes) | reverse complement strand
CTTAAACGGTCGTTCCCTTGTGAGAAATTTGTCAACTGTTCTTGACAATACCAGTTGCCGATGATAGAGATTTTCGCAGCACCTATGAAAGTCTCACGCGAGAGAACAAGCAGCGCTTTTGGAAGTCCATTATCGCCTCGATTACGTTTGATGATACTCCTGATACCCGTGGTAAGGGCGCCTATATCCCTTATCGGGTTACTTTTTTATAACAAAATGTCCCATGTAAGGAAGGTTAAACATTTGTCTCACGTGCACACTGTGCAGCGGCATACATGAGCGCGGGGCGATACGCCGCTGCAAGCGTCCGCAGCTCATCACAGGTGACGCGGCGCAGGACGGAGGCGGGGAGTACCGTACTCATCGCATTCCCTCCTTTACAGGGTCGCGCATCATGACGGTGCGCCCGAGGAAGCCGATGAGCCCCGAGGCGATGTTGCTCGTGAGCTCCGCGCTCCCGTAGAATACGGACAAGATCAGGGTGAGGACGAGTCCCGTCCCGACCATCCAGTCTACGCGCGGCAAATAGTTTCGCATAAAAATCTCCGTGAATTGCAAGAGCAAGTTGAACAGTGATTTAATTGAGAAACATTTTCAATAGAGTATACTTCATCCAAGAAGGTGTTAAACAGTTCTGCTGGTGTTTGATAGTCGAGCACTCGACGAGGGCGGCTGTTTATCTCATCCGCTATGTTTAGGATGTCCTCGTCACTGTATCCGTCGATACCCGTTCCTTTGGGGATATATTGGCGGAGGATGCCGTTGTGACGCTCGTTCTGCGGGCGTTCCCATGAGCTGTAGGGGTGAGCGAAGTACACCTTCATGCCGAGGCTCTCAAGCTGCGTGAACGTCTCGAACTCTGTCCCGTTGTCAACGGTAATCGTCTTGAACACTTGGCTGAAACGGTCCTCTCCATATTCCGATTTCAAATGGGCGATGGCTTCTTCAATGCCGGCGCACGTGCGACCCGAGATGCGGATTGCGATGTAGTCGTGCGTCACCTTTTCCACAGCGGTAAATACGGCTGTGATATTGTCAAGAACAGTTGACAAATTTCTCACAAGGGAACGACCGTTTAAGTG
>NZ_DBHIVL010000157.1:0-1166 GCF_057271695.1 Centipeda sp. (in: firmicutes) | reverse complement strand
GATAGTTTTTCCAAGCAGGAGCGCGCCCTCTTCTTAGAGGAACATAAAGGTGAACAAGGCAACGGTTTCCGTCCTCGTCGTTGGCGTGGTCACGGTTGCAGTTTCCAACTTCGCATTCCTCGCACTCGTTCGGGTGCTTTTCAACCGATCATACTCGGGATCTTGGCTGCTCAGGAAAGCGAGCGTGCGCTGCTTTTTCATGAGTTGTATGCTCGTGGACTTTCTTGTGAAGACATCGCCGAGGTGGGTCGTCGCATCTACGGTCACCACTACAGCAAACAGCAGGTGAGCCGGCTCTCAGGGGCTTGTTACGAGGAGATCCAAGAGTGGCTTGCACGCCGACTTTCTTCTCACTATTTGGCCGTCTACATCGATGCCACGTTCTGCAGCACGCGTCGTGACGGGAGCGTCTCGAAGGAGGCCTACTACACGATGTTGGGACTGTTGCCCGACGGCAGTCGCGAGGTGCTCACGGTGGTAAATCACCCCACAGAAGGGGCAATTGCTTGGGAAATGGAGCTCGAAGCGCTCAAGGAACGCGGCGTGGAACAAATCGATTTGATTGTCTCCGATGCTTTGAGCGGTATCGAAAATGCGGTGTGCTCGGCTTTTCCCACGGCGCTGCACCAACTCTGCGTCGTGCATTTCAAACGCAAGGTGTTGAACACCGTTTCCACCAAAGACAAAGCCGAGGTCGGTGAGGAACTCAAGGCGCTCTTTCCCGTGGAGCATACCGACATGACACCTCTTGCGGCTTATGAGAATTTGCGTACCTTTGCCCGACGTTGGGGCAAGAAATACCCGAGCCTTGCCCGATTGGACAGAGAACGCAATGCGGCCTATTTCACCTATCTGAGGTTTCCCGAAAATGTGCGCCGGATGATTTACTCGACCAACTGGGTGGAACGTCTCAATCGCTGCTACAAGCGCACTTTGCTCATGCGCGGAGCGATGCCTTCTCCCGACTCGGTTGTTTATCTTTTGGGCTCTGTTGCCAAGGAGAAAACAGAAGGGACGTATGCAAGACGGCTGCCGTATTTTCGGGAATGGAAAATCAAGTAAAACGACAAAGAAAAATCAACATCACAAATTCCCCTCCGGCTTGGGGTACCCCAAGCCGGAGGGGAGGACGAAGGAGAATCTTACACACTTTTTCGGACATTACC
>NZ_DBHIVL010000156.1:0-1167 GCF_057271695.1 Centipeda sp. (in: firmicutes) | reverse complement strand
CCGCGCAAAAAAGCAGCGACACCGCCCGCCGCATCCGTGCCTATTGCCCCCGTCGGAGCCGTTGCGGCGGCAGCCTCCGCAGTTCCGAGCGAAGGGCTTTACGCGGGCATGAACTTCTGACATGGACATCAAGGTCATCGCGTCGGGGAGCAACGGAAATGCCTATCTCATTGGAGACGGGCGTACCCGCCTCCTCCTTGACGCGGGAATCCCCTTCAAACGTATCCAGATCGGCTGCGGGTTTCGGACGAGCACGATTGACGCCTGTCTTGTGACGCACCGTCACGGCGATCATGCAGCGGCAATCCCGAAACTCATTCAGCGGGGCATCATCGTCTACAGCAACGCCGACGTGGCAGCGCGTTACAAGGGTGTGCAGGAACTCACCGAGCGCAAGGAATATCCCATCGGGACGCTGCGCATTCTGCCCTTTATGGCAGAGCATGACGTGCCGTGCTACGGGTATCAGGTGACCTCCACGGAGACAGGCGAAAAGCTCGTCTACATCACCGACAGCGCGTATGTGAGATACACGTTTACGGGTCTTACGCACATCATGATCGAAGCGAACTATGCAGAGGACATCATGCTCGGGAACGTGAGGGATGAGAAAATCCCGTTCTCACTCGCCGAACGTGTCGCAGGAACGCACATGAGCATCGACACCCTGCTCGACCTTTTGCGGGCGAATGACATGACGAAGGTGCGGCAAATTTATCTCCTGCATCTCTCGGATAATAACAGCGATGCGGAGCGGTTCAAGAAGCTGGTGCAGCAGGAAACGGGCGCAGAGGTCTATATCGCATGATCCTCATCGGACACATTGTCAAAGAAGCGGACGGGGGCGCAATGGTCTATGTCCCCTATCCAGCAGGGCAGAGAAAGCCCGAGGGCTGTCATGAGAGCGTCGGCGTGGAGTTCGTGGACAAACGCCGTATCAGCGCAAAGCAGCGAAAGAAAGCCTATGTCCTCATCGCCTACATCGGGGCATGGTGGGGGTATACGCCTGTGGAGGCGATGAAGGAAATGCTAAAGCTCATGTTCGTGGGAGAGGCGGAAACGCTCAGAAGGACATTCTCGCTGTCTGACTGCGACATGACGACCGCACGGCTCTTTATCTCGTATCTCATTGATTTCTGTCTCTTGCATGGGGTTGATGTAGGAGAG
>NZ_DBHIVL010000155.1:0-1178 GCF_057271695.1 Centipeda sp. (in: firmicutes) | reverse complement strand
TCTTCAGCTCCCTCTCGTTCATCATCCCGGCAGAGTAAAAGGTATATCTGAAAACGGAAAAAGCGCAGCCGCGTGTGTGGCTGCGCTTTTTGTTTATACACGCGGATGCGTGTTTTCGTTAAGGCAACTTACGGAAGCACTGATAAATTCAGCACCGCCGTCTTAGCACATCTTTTTCGCCCTGTCTGTGCCCTAGAATCCTCCACATAGCTTTGGCTATGCGTCCGGTTTGTCTCCTTGACAGGACAAAAAATCTGTACCAATCCGACAGACTTCATTTTATCAGCGATTCCTTACTTCTTGCTTTTTGTACGAGCTTTGGTACAATAAAAGTGAAAGGGGGTGATTGTATGGTGGCAGTGAATTTTTCGACGCTGCGCAGTAATCTGAAGTCCTATTGTGATGCTGCCTCACGGGATGCGGAGACGATTATCGTGACACGGCGCAATGAGGAGAATGTTGTGCTGATGAGCCTTGAAAACTATAACAATCTGATGGAGCATGTCTTTCTGATGAGTGATCGGCGCAATTATGCACACATTATTGAGGGCATCGAACAGCTGCGCGCGGGGCGCGTGATGGAGCGGTCGACAGCAGAACTGGAGAGGCTTGTCGATGAATAAGGTGTTCTCGGAGAATGCATGGCGGGACTTCATGGAGTGGGGACAGGAGGATCGCAAGACTGCACGCAAGATCAATGATCTGCTGAAGGATATTGAGCGGAACGGGCACGATGGGCTAGGCAAGCCGGAATCCCTGCGTCATGACCTCACGGGCTATTGGAGCCGTCGCATCACGCAGAAGGATCGCCTGATCTACACATTCGATGAGAAGAATAGCTATATCGCCGCCTGCAAGGGGCACTATGAATAAGAGCGGAGTGCGTGCCATGCGGCAAGGCTCCGCTCTTTCACACAATATGATATTTCTTCCACGGGATCTGATTGAGTCGCACCGCGTTCAAAAAATCTACGATGTCCTTGCGTCCGTAGTACTGTGGCCTGCCGTCGTTCGCGAGGCTCATGAGGATGATCGGCATGCCGGGGAAGAAGCGCATCAGGGCGCGTCGGGTCTGTGTCGACTTGATGGTGTAGCGCGTGACCTCGGGAGCGACGTGGACGACGGCGAAGGTCACACCCTGCTCGATGATGACGGCTCCCTCGATGGTCATGTGCATC
>NZ_DBHIVL010000154.1:0-1183 GCF_057271695.1 Centipeda sp. (in: firmicutes) | reverse complement strand
CGCTTTCGTTTGCGGCAGCATCGCTTCTTGGTTGCGGCACGCTTTTCCTCATGGGAGAACAGCGGCTCATGGGAGCAGTGCTTGCGGGCGCGGGAGCGGCGGCTCTCTACTTTGCACAGATGGCGCAGCGCGTGATGCGTGCGGCGCGGCTCGGTGCGGCGGCAGGTTCGTCGCAGGTGCAGGTGGGGCTGGTGCTGATGCTCGTTCTGATCGGGGCAGTCCTCTGGGCGGCGACGACGGCGGGCATACACTGCTTCTTCGCGGCGGTGGGAGGGTTTTTCCTGATGCACGCGATCATGATGGTGCAGCTGATCGTGCGGGCGATCCGCGCCGATAGACGGGACTCTCGGGAGTCCCGGTAGGTAACTGGGGGCTTGCCCCCCTGAGGGAGGTAGAGGTTATGCACGAAATCGGTGTTCGCGAGGCAGTGCAGGTCGCCGGATTTACCTTCAATTCGCAGACGTTGGAGATGACGTGGATCTCGATGGTCGTCGTCCTCTTCATCGGTTGGCTCGCGACGCGCAATCTAAAGGTTGTGCCGACGTCGAACTGGCAGATGATGATGGAGACGGTGATCGAGGCGCTTCATGACCAGGTCGAGGAGAACATGGGCCCGCGCGGGCGTGGATTCCTGTCCACGTTCATCGTGTCGCTGTTCCTGTTCCTTCTCGTGTCGAATTGGATCGGTCTGATTCCGACGATGGCATCGCCGACAAACGATCTGAACACCACATTGGGACTGGCTCTGCTGGTCATTGTCATGATGCACGTCCTGGGACTTGCGGTGAAGGGGATGCACTATGTGGCGCATTTCTTCCAGCCGGTCGCACCGTTCATCATCATCAACATTGTCGAGGAGGTTGCGAAACCGATCACGCTGTCGTTTCGTCTATTCGGCAATATTTTGGCAGGCGAGATTCTGATTCACATCCTGCTGCAGCTTCTCGGGAATGGCTCCACCATCCCATCGGTGATCTGGCTGGCGTTCAGTGTGTTCGTCGGCATTGTGCAGGCACTGGTCTTTACGATGCTCTCGACGGCATACATCGGTGCAGCTATTAAGACGGACGGCGGTCACTAATCCGGTTTCTCGTGCAACATGCACATCGTCTAAGATTTTGTTCAACAGTTTAAGGAGGATCTTTTCATGGAAAACGCAATCATGGTCGCAGGCGCTCTTATC
>NZ_DBHIVL010000153.1:0-1251 GCF_057271695.1 Centipeda sp. (in: firmicutes) | reverse complement strand
CCCACATCGAATGCAGCGACCGAAGTCGTTGGCGGACGTTCCACGGGCGGCGATGCCATCGAGAACGTCGTGAACGTCAACGCGAACATCACAGGCAACGTCTACGGCGGACGCGCCCACAACGCATCGCTGCGCAACACCGTGAACATCGCCGACGGCGTCACCGTCAACGGCAGCGTCTACGGCGGGGCTTGTGTCATCGCCGACGGCAATGCCGTAAACATCGGGCGCGGTTCCACCGTCACGGGCGATGTCATCGCGGGCAACGCCACGGGCTTCAACAGCAACAACATCATCCATATGAGAGGATCGCGTGTCAATGGCACGGTCAAGGGCGGCAACGGCGGCGTAAACGACCGTGACAACACCCTCGCCATCCACCATGACACGGCACACCCAACATCGTATATCAACGACTTTACGGGCGTCAAGAACCTCCACTTCTACCTCAGCGAGGGCATCGAGACCAACAACCCGACCCTCCTGCAGCTTGGTGTCAACCATAAAGATCTCACGAACATCGAGGTTGGGGTTGGTATCCATGGACGCGCACGCGCGCTCAAGGTCAACGATGTCATCAGCCTGATGAAGGTCGCGGACAGCGGCACGCTCAGCGACATCCCGACCGAAAACAAGGTCACGGGGATGCAGGGCATCTCTCTGCTCTATGAGTTTGCGTTCCAGAAGCGCAATACCGACGAGCTGATTGCCACCGTCACCAAGGCGGCGATCAGCGAGCAGACCAAATCCTTCGTCGAGACCAGAGCCGCCGCGACCGACTTGATCAACCGCGGCGCGAACCTCCTCGCAGGATCCGGCATCGCCTCGGCAAAGAACGAGGCGGCTGCAGGTGTGCGGGACAACGAAGTACACGGCTACCATCTCTGGGCGGCAATGGATCAGGGCAGCATCGATACGGAGACCGGCTCGTATGTCGGGACGCGGGGCTACAACCTCAGCCTTGGCTGGGCGCGTGCGCTGAAAGGAACATCTGCGACACGCACCTTCACCCCGTTTGTCGAATACGGCAAGGGCAAATACGACTCCTACCTCGACGACGGCACGCATGGCAGCGGCAATATCAGCTATCTCGGTGTCGGCATCATGGGGCGCATGGAGACAGTGAAGGGGCTGTGGGCAGAGGCGGCACTGCACGGCGGCAAGATACGCAGCGACTACAGCGGCTCCGTCTATACGGGCAGCACCTCGCACTACGACAGCGCGAACGCCTACTATGCGGCGCATCTTGGC
>NZ_DBHIVL010000151.1:0-1290 GCF_057271695.1 Centipeda sp. (in: firmicutes) | reverse complement strand
TCTCCTTGTTCGGACGAAAAAATCTACGCCAATCTGACGGACTTCATTTTATCAGTGATTCCTTGACTTCCCTGTGGATGCCAGATCGGACATATGTCAGTTACAACAGACAACATTTGGATCAGCAAACAATCTGTCCGTTGTATCTGACAAAAAACACAAACAAATCCCCCGCCGCATAGTCGTGCGACGGGGGATTGTTCGTGAGAATATAGGGGAAAGGACAGCTCTGTCAGGCTGGCATCAGGTAATGGATGCCTGGTAGATGCTGTCGATTGCCTTCTTGAGGATGGCGTTGAATTCATCGTCGCTCTGCGAGAAGCGCAGATCCTGCGCGAGGGCGCGGGAGAAGCTGGCGATGAGCCCGTGGTTGCGGGCGAGTTTTGCGTTCGCATCGTCCATCGTGTAGCCACCGCTGAGGGCGACGACGCGGACGACGTGCGGGTTCTTCATGATCTCTGCGTAGAGGTTGTCGACGGTCGGGATGGTGACCTTGAACATGATCTTGGCATCAGCAGGCAGTTTTGCGAGGTGCTCCTTCATGCAGACGAGCATGATCTCCTCTGCCTTTGCTTTGTCGGGGCAGTGGATGTCGACCTCGGGTTCGAGGATGGGGACGAGTCCCTTGCGGACGATCTGCATTCCGACCTCGAACTGCTGGTCGATGATGGCACGGATGCCGTCGGGGTTCGCCTGTTTGATGACGGAGCGCATCTTTGTGCCGAAGATGTGACGCTCGTTTGCGCGGTCAAGCAGTTCGTCGAGTCCCGGGATGGGCTTCATGAGCTGAACGCCGTCCTTCTCGTCGGCAAGCCCCTTGTCGATCTTGAGGATGGGGACGATGCCCTTCTGATTCCAGAGGAAATCAGCGGAAAAGAGACTGTCGATCTGCCGATCCATGGTGTTCTCAAAGAGAATTGCCGCGAGGATGCGGCTTTTGTCGAACGAGGGGCTCTTGATGATGCGCGTGCGCATCTCGTGGACGCGCGTAAACATCTCCTCCTCGCCGTTGTAGGCACTCTCGTCGACGCCGTACGCCTTGAGTGCCTTCGGCGTGGAGCCACCACTCTGATCGAGTGCGGCGATAAAGCCTTTGTCCTCGGTCATGCGTTTGAGTTGTTCCTGATTCATTGGACATACCTCCTGTTGTATGAAAATATGAGTGGGGAAGCCCCCTTTGATTCCTGTTTTTATTATAACGCGATTGAGAGATAAAATCAATTATAATTGGTGGAGAATTGTCAAGTCAAGTGCAACACCTTATTGAAAAAGACTTCATAAGGAGTTCTC
>NZ_DBHIVL010000150.1:0-1318 GCF_057271695.1 Centipeda sp. (in: firmicutes) | reverse complement strand
AACAAAATGTACAAAAAGCTACATTTATATGCATAAAATGCCCCAAAAGGCTGCATCATTTGGTACAAATATATGCATTATATACCAATGGTGCAAGTAACACCCCCAAAAAAGCCCCAAACCCTAATAAATACGCCCTTTTTGGGCGTTTTTTTGTGCCTTATAGCTACCGCTAAAGCTACCTTTTGAAGGGCATAAAACACCCCAAAAAGGTACCCACCCAGCAAAGCCCAAAAACACCCTCTAAAAAAGTTGGAGGTGCAGTTGGCGTTGCAATTGCGTATATTTTAGCACACAAGTTAAAGGGGCTAATTACACTATTTTGGGCTTTTTGAAAGGAAATGTTACCGAGTTGGCGGTATATTGCATTTGGTTATATAGGTTAAAGCATTGATTTACAACACTTTTACATAAGTACTCCTTAAAAAGTGCCTTTTCTCCCCTATATATTACGTACTTTCTACCCTTTTCCTACCTCAGTTATATACCTAAAAGCGCACTGCCAGCATACGGCATTACACCCTTGCTGTGGAGTATTGAGTGGAGCCACTGGCTACGGCGCGGGACGGTTGACTAAGGTTTTTATATTTTTGCAACTCATTCTCCAACGCCATTATCTTCTCCTTATACATTACTTCTTTCTCCTCCTTTTCCTTTATAATAGCCTCCAACATAGCAGCCTTTTCTCGTAATAAGGTTGATACCTCATCATTAGCCGCAGGTAGGGCCTGCGAGACTATATTTTTTTCCTCCTCTTCTTTCAGCATAGAGCCTTCTCCTGTAAGAAGCCATTCTGGGTTTATATCTGTATAATATTTGATTATTTTCAAATAATTATCAGTTCTTATAGCTCCTCTCTTACTTAAATAGCCCATAGGAAAGTCTAAATCCTTACAAAACTTATAAGGTGTAATATCTTTATTATCAATATATTGTAAAATTCTTTCTTGTATAGTCATAAAATATTTGAAAAAAAGTTTATAAAAAGCTTTGTTATTTGAAAATAAGTATATAATTTTGCCCCGAAAATTAATAACAACATTTAACGGCACAAATGTATGAAAAAAATAAGAATTGTATCAGCAATAAAGAAACAAATTGCTAAAGAACTATCGGTAACCACTCAAACAGTAGAGATGGCATGTGCTTATATGTACAACTCGGATATACAGCAAAGCATTCGCCAACGTGCTAAAGAATTATTACAGCAAGAAGCTGATAATGTACAAGTAGATGTAAAAACAAACTTAAACGATTAACACTATGAGCAACTTATTACAACACCCCAAATTTGGGGAGATTAGAACCAGAAAAAAGG
>NZ_DBHIVL010000149.1:0-1407 GCF_057271695.1 Centipeda sp. (in: firmicutes) | reverse complement strand
CGGACGAAAAATCTACGCCAATCTGACGGACTTCATTTTATCAGCGATTCCCTAAAGCCCCAAATCCCCCATCTTTATTTTCTCCACACGGCCATGCTTAATTTCAAAGGCAAAGCCAATGGTCGGGTCTTCCTCAGAGAAGTAGATGTAGTCTTCGCCATACACCATACTTGGTTCGCCATATACGCGGCGCAGCTCCTCCACGGGTGTTCCGATACACACGCCCTTACCTGATGCGAGGGTGCTGCGCTCCGAGACTTTGACACGGCGCACAAAGCCGTCAACGAAGTCAAGCGACAGATGATCTCCGTATTCGTATTCGACAACCGGTCTCCCTGCATAACGCATGGATCGTTCCGACTCCGTCTCAAGTGGTGCTCCATAGAGAGCACGCACATCGGCCTCTGCTGCGCCATAAGCAATATCACCAAGCAGCAGTGCCTCGCGAGAAATCCGCGCCGACGTTCTCTGCTCCTCCGCGCGGTGCTGTCGCAGCACCTCAGCCTCACGCTTTGCCGCATCGTCTGCAGAGAGTGTTTTCTCCACGGAGTCGCGGGCAATGGTGATCCTCTTGCCGCCATCACTCTGCGGTGCTGTCACCGCAGAGCGAAACTGATCCACAGCAACACTCGCTGCAACACCTGCAATGACCGCAATTCCAACAAAGACGGCACACATCCGTATGTTCAAAGATTCTCTCTCCCCTGGAACGTGTTTCCCTTCATACGCTCAAACAGTCCCGCATTCTTCCCCATAGCAGGACACCATTAGCGAATCACACCCATTTTGATCTCGTCGACTCGGTTGGCCTCAATCTCAAAGACAAATCCGATCGAGGTATCGCCATTCACAAAGTAGATATACTGGTCGCCGCGTATGACATCCGGCTGCCCGTACGCTGCAATCAACGTATTGACATCCGTGCCAACTGCAATATTGGCAGCCGTTTGTACCCCATTTCGTGCACTGATCTCGATCTGACAAACAGCACCGTCTACAAAGGCGATATCAAAGTCGTTGCCGTACTCCCATTCGGTTGCCTGTCCGCCGGCATAGATAGGGTTATACTTCGTCTCAACCTCACGCGGTGCACCGTAGACGCTGCGCACATAGGACTCGGACGCACCGTACGCAATGCCGCCGACGACCAGTGCATCCTGCGGAACAGCCGCTTCCACCGCTGCACCGCTGATAAGTGCAGCCCCCAATGCGATTCCTGCAAGCCGTTTGCCATAGTTCATGATCCACATCTCCTTTAGCGAAAAACATTCGTTATAAACTTTCGATGTTATGGACGATTATAGGAGAAGACGCTGAAAAGCCCCTGAATACTTTCATTCAGAGGCTTTTCATAGGGAATCGCTGATAAAATGAAGTCCGTCAGATTGGCGTAGATTTTTCGTCCGA
>NZ_DBHIVL010000148.1:0-1513 GCF_057271695.1 Centipeda sp. (in: firmicutes) | reverse complement strand
AAGATAGACTGTTGCACAAAGATAAATTTACCTTCGTGCAACAGCCCCATTTATTATTCTCAAACAAATAAAAGCCGCCCGCGCTGACAACGCGAGCGACCCTTGAGGGCGATGATACTGACAATATCGCCGCCCTGCCGAAACACCATGAAGATGCTCCGAATACACAAATTCATTATAGCACCTTCATGGCGTATTTTCCATACGCAATTTTGGAGGTGTATTTTTATGCCGAAACGTGCGGCTCTCTATATCCGCGTCTCCTCCGAGGAACAGGCGCGGCATGGTCTATCCCTCGGCGAGCAGCGCACTGATCTGCTGAACTATGCGAAGGAACATGGTTATTCGGTGGTTGGGATCTATGCCGATGAAGGTGTGAGCGCACGCAAGGCGATGTCCCGTCGGAAGGAACTGCAGCGAATGCTTGCCGATGTGGAGGCAGGACACATCGACATCATCGTTATCAAGTGCCTTGATCGCTGGTTTCGCAATGTCGCGGATTTCTACAAGGTCAAAGAACGTCTGGACGCTTGCGGGGTCGATTGGGTATGCAGTCGTGAGGACTATAATACGACGACGCCGAATGGGATTCTTATGCTGAATCTCAAGCTCTCAATCGCACAGCATGAGAGCGATCAGACGGGAGAGCGCATCCGGTATGTGTTTGAGGGAAAACGCGCACGCAGACAGTTTGTAACAGGTCTAATTCCCCTAGGGCTAAAGGTTGCAGATGGCTATTTCGCGAGGGATGATAAAACGGCGCCGATTGTTGAATGTGCGTTCAACCATATTTTGAGCGGCGGATCTACGCGCTCTTTGGTGCAGGTTCTTTATGATAAGTTCGAGCACAAGATCACCAAGGCAGGGCTGTTTGACCTTCTGCGTAATCGTTCTTATATCGGTGAGGTGTACGGCATTCCTGATTATATGTTTTCGCTGATTCCTCATGATGTTTTCTTTCGGGTGCAGGAGATTCTTTCGCGTAATACAAAGTATACGCACAGTGGCAGGATCTATTTATTCTCCGGACTCCTCCGGTGTCCTGACTGCGGTAGGAATTTAGCGGCATATCGCGGGCGACGTGTGAATAGCGACGGGGAGCGGCGTTTTCAATATCAGTGCGGCTACCGTGTCAATCGCTCAATGCCCGGCTGTCATTTTGCGCGCGGTATGTACGAGGATAAGATAGAACAATATCTGCTCGATAATATTCAATCATTGATTCGAGAGCATATCATCACGATGGAGTCATTTTGTGGTCAGCAAGGAAGGGAACGCCCGGAATCAAAGATAGACGCGCTCAAGGCGAAGCTCTCACGGCTTGAGGATATATATATCGCAGGCTTAATGGATAAGGACAAATATACAAAAACATACAAGGAGATCACACAGGAGATATCGGAGCTCTCAACGCTCGTCGCTCGTTCGCTGTCTATCCCCTCCGCCCTTCGCGAGGTTTGATGTTGTATAAATAAAGTTGACAACTTCTTTGCAAGGATTTTAGATAAAGTAA
>NZ_DBHIVL010000147.1:0-1648 GCF_057271695.1 Centipeda sp. (in: firmicutes) | reverse complement strand
CCAGGTAACCAAGAAATTTATGTATATTCGCATGAAAATAATAATATTACTTTAAAAGCAAAAGATAATAATGGAAAAATTTCAAAAGTTTACTTAGCATTTGCAGCAGATAATAGACAGGGATTAGGACAAGAAGATAGTAGCTATTTAGGCGGTGGAAGCCCAGATGGTTTATATTTAACAGCAACTAAGATTAAATCTGAAACTACAGGTTCAGATGCACAACCAGCAACAATTACTGTAAGTGGTAATATTAATAATCAACCATTTACTGGTGAGAAATCAATCACTCGTTATTTATATACAGAAGATCCGGCTGGAAATACGAACTATGAACATGTAGGCCATGCGAATGATACTGGGGCACCAGGGCGTGTTCGTTTTGTATGGAAACCACAGACTTTCAAATATACAGCAACTGCAAATTCTCAAACACAAACAGTCAGCTATAAAGAGGAACCAAGCGCAGAAGCAAGTGTTAATAAAACAGGATTACCAGCAGGGACGACATATGCTTGGAAAACAAAACCAGATACATCAAGCCCTGGTAATAAATCTGGGGTAGTAGAAGTCACTTATCCAGATACTTCAAAAGATACCGTAAATGTAACTGTAGCTGTTCGTAAGTTAAGCGATGAATATGCTCCTACAGGGAATAAAATCGTAAGAAATCAAAATACTCCTGTAACAAATAATGATCTAAAAGCAGCAGTTACTATTAGTAATAATGGTAATAGTAAGGTGAAATCCGTTACTCCTGTGGGTACAATTAGTACAACAAATGCTGGAACGTCTACGATCAAAGCGACTGTTACTTATTTAGATAATACGACAGATCCAGTTGATATACCTTTAGAAGTAAAAGACGTAACTGCACCAACAATTCAAACTCCTAGCGATAGACAAAATTGGGATTTAATTGCATTGGATAGAACATTACCTTCTATAACAGTTGCAGCTACTGATAATACTGGAGGAACTGGTGTTAAATCAACAACGGTAACGGGGTTACCAGATTTCTTAGTATATGACAATGCAACTAAGACAATTAAATTTAAAAATGGAGTTCAAGAAGTAACAAAATTACCAGTTGGACAAGATAGTAAAACTTATACTGCAACTATTCAAGTAACAGATAATGCAGACAATCCTAGTCAAAGACAATTTATGATTACAGTTAAATCAATGACTACGAAATATAATGCGACACCGAATGAACAAAAACAAACGGTGAGTTATGGTGCTACACCAGATGCAGGAACAAGTATTAATAAAAATGGATTACCTGCAGGAACAACCTATACATGGGCTACAACTCCAAGTACAACAACAGGTCCTGGAGATAAAGCAGGAGTAGTAACTGTAACATATCCTGATGGCTCAAAAGATACAGTGAATGTAACTGTAAATGTTCGAAGATTAGCAGATGAATATGCACCTACAGCAACTAAAATTACCAAAAATCAAAATGAATCTGTATCAAATAATGAATTAAAAGCAGCGGTTACTATTAGTAATAATGGTAATAGTAAGGTGAAATCCGTTACTCCTGTGGGTACAATTAGTACAACAAATGCTGGAACGTCTACGATCAAAGCGACTGTTACTTATTTAGATAATACGACAGATCCAGTTGATATACCTTTAG
>NZ_DBHIVL010000146.1:0-1788 GCF_057271695.1 Centipeda sp. (in: firmicutes) | reverse complement strand
TTCCCGCGCACCTTAGGATTCTCTCCCCGCCTACCTGTGTCGGTTTTGGTACGGGTAGTATGTCTCTACCTAGAAGCTTTTCTCGGCAACTTAGGATCAATTACTTCGCTCTTTTGAGCTCGTCATCACGCCTCAGCTTTTAGTGTAACGGATTTACCTATCACACAACCTACACGCTTAAACATGCACTTCCAATCGCATGCTAACCTACCTGTTTGCGTCACTCCATCGATCAAACAATTCATACTAGTACAGGAATTTCAACCTGTTGTCCATCGCCTATGCTTTTCCGCCTCGGCTTAGGTCCCGACTTACCCTGAGACGACGATCGTTGCTCAGGAACCCTTAGGCTTTCGGTGGAAAGGATTCTCACCTTTCTTTTCGCTACTCATACCGGCATTCTCACTTCTTACCAGTCCACAGCTCCTTCCGGTACTGCTTCAATCCAATAAGAACGCTCCCCTACCCAATGGTATTACTACCATTGCCACGACTTCGGCTCTGCATTTTAGCCCCGGACATTTTCGGCGCAGAGTCTCTCGACCAGTGAGCTATTACGCACTCTTTAAATGGTGGCTGCTTCTAAGCCAACATCCTGGTTGTTTTGGAAACTCCACATCCTTTGCCACTTAATGCAGCATTGGGGGCCTTAGTCGGTGGTCTGGGCTGTTTCCCTCTTGACTATGGGCCTTATCACTCATAGTCTGACTCCCATGTATAAGTATAGCCATTCGTAGTTTGACTAGGTTCGGTACCCGGTGTGGGCCCTAGCCCGATCAGAGCTCTACCGCCTATACTCTTTACCATGAGGCTAGCCCTAAAGCTATTTCGGGGAGAACCAGCTATCTCCGTGTTCGATTGGCATTTCACCCCTATCCACAACTCATCCCAAAGCTTTTCAACGCTCACGAGTTCGGTCCTCCACACAATTTTACCTGTGCTTCAACCTGGCCATGGATAGATCACTACGGTTTCGGGTCTACTACCACTAACTCCTCGCCCTATTCAGACTCGCTTTCGCTTCGGCTCCACGTTTTCCGCTTAACCTCGCTAGTGACAGTAACTCGCCGGTTCATTCTTCAATAGGCACGCCGTCGACCTGCAATTATACGGTCTTCGACTGTTTGTAGACATACGGTTTCAGGTTCTCTTTCACTCCCCTCCCGGGGTGCTTTTCACCTTTCCCTCACGGTACTATGCGCTATCGGTCCATACTGGTATTTTGCCTTGGAGGGTGGTCCCCCCTGCTTCCCACAAGGTTTCACGTGTCTCGTGGTACTCTGGATACTGCTCCACATATGCAGGATTTCGACTACAGGGCTTTCACCTTCTTCGGCCGACCGTTCCAAGTCGGTTCGTCTATCCCATTTATGCTTGTTAGCAGTCCTCAACCCCGGTCTGGCGAACCAGTCCGGTTTGGGCTCTTCCCCGTTCGCTCGCCGCTACTAAGAGAATCTCGTTTGATTACTTTTCCTCTGGGTACTTAGATGTTTCAGTTCCCCAGGTGCCCTCCTCATACTCTTTGGTATGGGTGACAGAGCTTTTCTCTGCCGGGTTCCCCCATTCGGATATCTACGGGTCAATGGTCGCTTGCACCTCTCCGTAGCTTTTCGCAGCTTACCGCGTCCTTCTTCGGCCAGTATAGCCAAGGCATCCACCGTATGCCCTTACTATCTTTACTTGATAGTGACATATGGTTATGTCTTTTGCTTTAGAGTCATCCTTTCGGATGCTCTCACCTTATAAGTTAATTTAGAGAATCTATGTGCTTGGTCTAACCCTTAGAGT
>NZ_DBHIVL010000145.1:0-1802 GCF_057271695.1 Centipeda sp. (in: firmicutes) | reverse complement strand
GTTCGGACGAAAAAATCTACGCCAATCTGACAGACTTCATTTTATCAGCGATTCCCTAGGGGGCGCTTAGGAGCAACACATAGCTTTTGGCTTCTATCTTGCTAAATATAAAAGGAGAGTTACTATGTTCAATGGCGGCGGCAATATGGCCGGTATGATGAAAAAAGTCCAGAAGATGCAGAATGAGATGAAGAAGATGCAGGACGAGCTCAAGCGCAAGACCGTCGAGGTCTCCTCCGGCGGCGGTGCGGTGAAGATCGTCATGGACGGTGAGAAGCAGGTGCAGAGCCTCGTCATTGCTCCTGTAGCAGTTGACCCCGAGGACATCGAAATGCTGCAGGATCTCATCTCGGCGGCATTTAATGAAGCAACTAAGAAGGTTGACGAGATGATGGCGCAGGAGATGGGCAAACTCACGAGCGGTTTGGGGCTTCCGCCGGGACTTCTCTGATGCACACAATCGCACCGCTCACGCAGCTGATGGAGCAGTTTCGTGCGCTGCCCGGCATCGGGGCAAAGACAGCGGCACGCCTCGCCTACCATGTTCTGGACATGGACATGGAACGGGCGCACCGTCTTGCCTCTGCCATCATCGAGGCGAAGGAGAAGATCGGATTCTGCTCCACCTGCTTCAACCTCACGGACAGCGACCCGTGCGCCATCTGCATGGCAGACAAGCGCGACCACACGACGATCTGCGTCGTCGAGCAGCCGCCCGATGTCGCGGCGATGGAGCGCATGAATGATTTTAACGGCGTTTATCACGTCCTGCATGGCGCACTCTCGCCGATCGAGGGCGTGGGGCCGAACGATATTCGCATCCGCGAACTTGTCACGCGCGTCGGCACGTCCAACGTACAGGAGGTCATTGTTGCGACCAATCCGAACGTCGAGGGCGAGGCGACTGCCATGTATATTGCAAAACTGCTCAAACCGATGGGCGTGCGGGTCACACGCATCGCGCACGGACTTCCCGTCGGCGGCGACCTCGAGTATGCGGATGAGGTGACCCTTTCGCGCGCTATGGAAAACAGGAGGGAAATCTAGTTTGGACATTATTGCGGGCATTGCCGTTGGCATCGTTGTATTCGCGATTCTCGGGAAACTGATTGCACTGCCGTTTCGCATCCTGTGGAAACTCATCACGAACAGCATCGTCGGTGCCATCATCCTGTGGGTCATCAACCTCTTTGGCGTCGGCATTGAGATTACCTTTCTCAAGGCACTCATCGTCGGTATTCTTGGCATCCCCGGCGTTATTCTCGTGCTGCTCGCGCATATGATGTGAGCACTCACACAAAAAGTTGAGAAAAAGTTGAAAAAGGGGGTTGACGAAGGTCAATCACCTGTGTTATATTATGACAGTCGCGCCGATGAGGAACACACGGAACGAAAGCAAGCCGTAAGCCTCTGAAACGCGCAGGATGTACCCTGAAAACTACACAATGCAAAACATGTTAGAACTAAGGAAGCACTGATAAATTCAGCACCGCCATCTTGGAGCATCCTTTTCGCCCTGCCTGTGTCAACAAATCCTCCACATAGCACAACGGCTATGCGTCCGGTTTGTTTCCTTGGCAGGACAAAAATTCTGCGCCAATCTGACGGACTTCATTTTATCAGCGATTCCTACAACTAACAAGCCAGATGCAACATCGTTGTGAAGGATAAAATCCTTCGGTCAACGAACACAATTCTTTTACAAGAATGACATAATGAGCCAACAGGCTCTCGTATAGGGGCAACCCTTTAGCGGAGAGTTTGATCCTGGCTCAGGACGAACGCTGGCGGCGTGCTTAACA
>NZ_DBHIVL010000144.1:0-1807 GCF_057271695.1 Centipeda sp. (in: firmicutes) | reverse complement strand
ACGTCGCCGCCCTTCAGCTCGATGCCAACGATGCCGTTGACAGCACCCTTCTCGATGGAGACAACCTTGCCCTTGAGCTGATTGCGTGCGCTGAGTTTCATGTGATTCCCTCCCTTGTTTTGTAGTAACTCATACAGTATAACACAAAAACCTGAAAAATTCGTGATAAACATCACAAATTCTTCAGGGGTTTCGGCGGGGGATCAGCGCAGGAATACGACGTTCGTCGCGTCGAGGAAGCCGCTCGCGTTGTTCTCAAGGAGGAGGCGGTTCGCATCGTTCGCGGAGAGGACGGGGTTCGCCCCGCCGTCGACACTGACGGCACGGAGGCGCAGCGGGTTCGTGCCCGCGCGTGTCGCATCCGCATCGCTGCGTGTGTAGGATGTCATGCCGCTCTGGACGACTTTGTCACTGTCGAGGTTCTTGTAGCCGTAGATGGGGCGGCCGTTCTCTGCCTTGATGACGGGGCTCATGGCAGGGCGCAGTCCCAGCCCCGTGCAGTCGATGATGACGCCCGTGTAGCCGCCGACTGCGCGCCCCGTGGGAACGATCTCTGCGGGCGGTGTGGTGGGGGCGATCGGCGTCTGTACTGCGGGGGCGGGAGCAACGGGGGCTGCACCGTGGGCGCAGGGGTGACGAGGATTTGCATGGTAGGTGCGGACGTGTCGGGCATTGTCGAAGTCTGTGGTGTCGGATGCGTCGGGCGAAGCTGCGCGGGCTCGCTCGGCGCAGCAGGTGTTGTCACTGCAGGCTGTGTCGGACGGAGCAGGTTTTCTATCGCAGCGGGTGTGCTCGGGCGGAGCGGCGTCGGTGTCGTCACACGGTTCGTTGCGCTGTTCTGCATCTGTGCGCGGTCGTAGGTGCCGTAGCCTGTCGTGTCGTAGTTCTGCGGCTGATATGGGACGTAGACGCTCTGGGGGGATGTCCAGACCTCGGGCATCTTGTTCGGTGCGAAGACCGTGCTCGCAAGCGAACCGCTGCCATAGACGGGCAGTTCGAGCGTTACGGTGTAGGAGCCGTCGCGCTGCAACTTCTCCGCGCGGATCTCGACCCCTTGATGAGTGCGCTCACATGGGTGCGGACACTTGTGTTCGCGAGCATGAGGTTCTCTACGGTGGTCATCGCATCGACGTTCACACCGTTTACCTGCTCCGCGAGCTGACGATAGGCATCGCTGATCGCTGCACGTCGGGCAAGTGCCTCCGCCTGCGTGCCGCTTGTCCCTGCAGGGGCGATGCCGAGACCGACGACGCGGATCGTGCCGCCGTCCCACTGTGCCGCCTCATCCGTGCCGTTCATGCAGACGGCGAGCGCGAGCATAAGGACGGCAAGGGCGAAGGATTTTACAATGTGCATGGAATATTCCTCCTTTATAGAGTTCTTCATCTTCGAATATCGCAAACAAAGGACAAAGAATAATAAGAACACAATTAGTATTTCTTGAGAGAATAATGAAGTGAAAACAAGTTTTTATTGCAAATAGAAATCAGTTATAATATAATAAGTGAAATAGCGGGAATGAACCGCAGCATTATTTGTTTTTCGATGGGAGGAAATCGAATGAAGAAAAAGTTTTTGGCAGCAATGCTCGGCGCAGCGATGGGGCTCGGTATGTATGCAGCACCTGCAGATGCACACGGTGTTTTCTTTGCGAACCGTGTCGACACGAAGGCACTCGTGCTTGGCGAAGGTCCGCTTGACAATGCGTATAACCCGGCGTGCGTGCAGCGCATTGATGCCTATGACGTGAATTTCCAGCCGACGACGGTGGAGCGCGTGGACGGCGAGAAGAACATCAGCATTGTGC
>NZ_DBHIVL010000143.1:0-1908 GCF_057271695.1 Centipeda sp. (in: firmicutes) | reverse complement strand
TTCTTTGCAGTTCCTCGCAGCTCTCATCGGCGCGACTGTCATAATATAACACAGGAGACTTCTACTCGTCAACCCCCTTTTTCAAGTTTTTCAAGATTTTCCCGCGTAATATTTTTCTATCCATATAGTATCCTTCATTTCATTTCCTGTCTGCGCTTGTTTCTTTCGCGTTCCTGTGTTATTCTATGATAGAATTTATCAAAGGACAATGATCCTGAAAGGAATTTGAAATGTCGAAAAATCCGGTGAAGCATCAGTGCAGCTTTTGCAAGCGCATCATTGATGTCCGCGACCAATACGATATGCCGATCTACGATCCGAATACGGGCTTTGCGATCTGCAAGGACTGTGTGCGTGAGATCAACCGCTTCCTCGATGAGCACGATGCCTCCGTTTCCTCTGAGGAGCGGAGTTCGTTCCGTATGCAGCTGAATGATGTTCTCGAAAAGACGCGCCCGTATCTCATCAAGGACTATCTGGACACCTACATTATCAAGCAGGATCGTGCGAAAAAGATTCTTGCGGTCGCAGTCTACAACCACTACAAGCGCATGAAGTACGGCTACGATGCAACGGACGAGGACACGGAGATCGAGAAGTCGAACGTCATCATGCTCGGCCCCTCGGGCTGCGGCAAGACGGCACTGCTCTCCCATCTCTCGAAGCTGCTCGATGTGCCGTTCGCGGTGACGGACGCATCGAGCCTGACGGAGGCGGGCTTTGTCGGCGCGGATGTGGAGGTCGCCGTACGCAATCTCTACTATGCGGCGGACAAGGACGTGGAGAAGGCGGAGCACGGCATCATCTACCTCGACGAGTTCGACAAGATCGCACGCAAGTCGGGCGCGAACAACTCCATTACCGCAGACCCCGGCCACGAGGGTGTGCAGCAGGCACTCCTCAAGATGCTTGAGGGTAGTGTAGTGGAGTTCACGGCACGCGGACAGCGTAAGCATCCCGAGGCACCGACGATCAAGGTGGACACAAAGAACATTCTCTTTATCGTTGGCGGCGCGTTCGTCGGCATTGAGAAGGTGATCTCGAAACGTCTGCGCAAGGGCAATGTTGCCATCGGATTTGGCGCGGAGGTGCGCGGCAAAGAGGTGGAGAAGGAGTTTGACACGCTGATCCACCAGGTAACGCCCGAGGATCTGATGCAGTACGGCATCATCCCCGAGATCATCGGTCGCCTGCCCGTGATCTGCACGCTCGAAACACTCGACGAGGACGCGCTCCTGCGCATTCTCACGGAGCCGATCAACGCGCCCGTGCGCCAGTACGAGAAGCTGCTCGCGATGGACGGCGTGGAGCTCATCTTTACCGAGGACGCCCTGCGCGCCGTCGCAAAGAAGGCAATCGAGCGCAAGACCGGTGCGCGCAGCCTGAAAGGCATCATCGAGGAGGTCATGCTCGATGTGATGTTCGACATTCCGCGCGAGAGTGCGCCGCGTCGCGTTACCGTGACGGCGGAGTGCATCACGGAGGGGGCTGCGCCGGTCATCGAGAATGCGGCGGCGGGATGAAAAATTTATCCTTGCAAAACAGCATAAACGTGTTATACTGTGTGTAGAAGTCAACGATGGTCATTGACAACCAAAAGAAAGAAATCCCCTGCGGCTGGTTACCGCAGGGGTCTTTCTTTGCAACTGGTGAGGTCGCATCTGGCTGGTGCCACAACGGCGGCTGCTTCTACCGCCCCAGCCTCTGCAGAATCAGCGTTCCGAGAATACTCCCGAGTACGCTGGTCAGCAGGGAAAGCATAACATCTCCGATGGTCATCGTGACACCCTCCCTTCCTTGCTGGATTGGCTTGGTTGGGCCGTGGCAGCTTCAGTATACCACAAAACACACGAAAAAAGGGGCTGTTGCACGAAACCAACGTGCAGCAGCCTCAATTTTGTGCAAAAA
>NZ_DBHIVL010000142.1:0-1917 GCF_057271695.1 Centipeda sp. (in: firmicutes) | reverse complement strand
TACGAAAAGATAGACTGTTGCACAAAGATAAATTTACCTTCGTGCAACAGCCCCTCCTCACATGGCGGACGGCGCATTCCTCCTTACGCCTTTACCGAACAGGGCATAGCTATGTTGTCGGCAGTTCTCCGCAGCGATGTTGCCATTGATGTCAGCATCCGTATTATGGATGCTTTCGTAGAGATGCGGCATTTTATCTCGGGCAACGCTCACCTTTTTGAGCGAATAGAGCGTGTGGAGTTAAAGCAGCTCACCTATCAAAAAGAAGCTGATGAAAAATTCGAGCAGATATTTGATTTCATACACACTCATACAGAGTCCAGCCAAAAGATATTCTTCAACGGACAAATTTACGATGCCTTCAGCTTGTTGGCGGGTCTAATTCAAAAAGCAACGAAGGACATCATTCTTATTGACGGTTATGTGGATATAGGAACGCTCAATCTGTTGGCAAAAAAACAAGCTAATGTTTCCGTGGAAATCCACACATTCAGCAATACGAGATTGACGGCAGCAGATGTTACGACCTTCAACAGTCAATATCCAACGCTTACCATCAATCGCACCAATGCCTTTCACGACCGCTTCCTGATTCTTGACCACCAAGAGGCATATCACATCGGCGCATCGCTCAAAGATGCCGGAAAGAAATGTTTTGCCATCACGCTTTTGCAAGATGAGGCTCTCCTACAGGAACTTCTGGCACATTTGTGAAAAGGCATTCACAGCATGGTGAGGAGGCTATGCAGCAAAAACCATGAAGAAAATCAGAAGATAAACCGAACGGCGTGCAGCTAAAAGCTACGCGCCGTTTTTGAGTGTGAATTCTATGGGTAAATTGTTGCCCATAAACTATTCTATAATTTTCCCAAGAAATAAAAATCTGTAAAGGAACTTCTATGTACTCGCCCCTACAGTTTCCTGTAGTGCCCCCCACCAATTGGTATAATTTTGTAGAATATCAAGCTGCCTCTCGTTCATCACCACATTGTATCGTTATTGACGTTACTTCGTTCATCGCGGCTACCAA
This sequence comes from Centipeda sp. (in: firmicutes), assembly GCF_057271695.1. Classification (NCBI taxonomy): domain Bacteria; kingdom Bacillati; phylum Bacillota; class Negativicutes; order Selenomonadales; family Selenomonadaceae; genus Centipeda; species Centipeda sp. (in: firmicutes). The sequence goes on along the minus strand of NZ_DBHIVL010000142.1, from coordinate 887 downwards.
AATGATACTAGAGGGAAACGTCAGCGTTGCGTTCGCACGCGACACTGTAATCTGACGATCCTCAATCGGCTCTCGCAGCACCTCAAGTGTCTTCTTGCTGAACTCCGGCAGCTCATCCAGAAAGAGTACGCCGTGATGCGCGAGTGTCACCTCTCCCGGACGCGGGATGCTCCCGCCGCCGATCATCGCCACCGTCGATGACGTATGATGCGGACTGCGGAAGGGACGCGTCGTCACAAGCCCTGTATCCTTGCCGAGCAATCCCGAAATACTGTAGATCTTTGTGATCTCGATGGCTTCTTCCTTCGTCAGCTCCGGCAGAATCGAACTCATGCGGCGCGCCAGCATCGTCTTGCCCGAACCGGGTACACCGACCATGAGGACGTTATGCCCTCCCGCTGCTGCAATCTCAAGCGCACGCTTCGCCTGATACTGCCCCTGTACGTCCGCAAAGTCATCGGTGAAGGCAGCATCTTTTTTCTGTTCTGTTGCTTGTGGCACAGCAGGAGAAAGCGTTTCTACGCCTGTCAAATGACGCACAAGCTATGCCAGATTATCGACCGCATAGACCTTCAGGCCGTCAATCAGGAGTGCCTCGTCTGCATTCGACGCTGCAACGTAAAACTCTGTCAACCCATGTTCCCGCGCCGTGATTGCCATCGGGAGAATGCCGCTGATCGGACGGCAGTTCCCATCAAGGGAAAGCTCTGCCGAGAACAGTGCGCCCTGCACTGCCGCCTCGGGAACCATACCGTAGGATGCAAGGAGTCCGACGGCAATCGGCAGATCAAGCCCCGAACTATCCTTTCGCACATCGGCGGGTGCAAGATTGACCGTCACCCGCTCCTGCCGCAGCTGAATGCCCGAGTTGCGAATCGCAGTGCGCA
>NZ_DBHIVL010000141.1:0-1927 GCF_057271695.1 Centipeda sp. (in: firmicutes) | reverse complement strand
AAAAGATAGACTGTTGCACAAAGATAAATTTACCTTCGTGCAACAGCCCCTTTTTCGTATGCAACTTTATCCGCGCACGAAGTCGCCGTCCTCCTCCATGCGCCAGACCTCGTCTACCGCTCCTGCGTGCGCGGCGAAGCGCAGGACATTCGGCGCGTCGCTCCTCTCGTAGAACGCTCTCGCGTCCTCCACCGAAAGCCCGCCCTGTACCTTGCGGGCGATGAGACGGTCGCGCAGGAGCGCGGGCGGCACGTCGATGCGAAGTGTGTAGTCTGCGAGGGCACGCAGGTCGCGCCACGGCTCTTCGTCCAAGAGCAGCCAGTTGCCCTCGACGAGGAGGATCTCAGCATCCACGGTCAGCGCGTCGGGGACGACATCGTGTATGCGGCGGTCATAGACAGGAAACGTGGTCGCTCCTTCCTTTGCCGATGCGAGTTTCGCCGTAAGATGCGTCACGTCGAACGTCTCGGGCGCGCCTTTGATCGATCTCAGCGGGATCTCCAGACCGTCAGGCAGGATGCCATGTGTCTCCAGATAACGGTTTGGATGGTGAAAGCCATCCATGCCAAGTGCCTGAAGGCGCGTGCGTTCATTGTGCGTGCGTGCCATTTCCTCCAAGAATACAGAAATATGCAACGAGGCGATATAGCAAATCCAAAAGCGAACCCGTAAGCCCAACAGCGACAAGGCTTTACAGGAATAACACAGTGTTTTTTGCACAAAGACGAAATAGCTATTCAGAAAGGCGAATCATGGTATTTTGTAGGCAAATTGTAGACAAGAAAAACAGAGGGGACGGCGCACGATACGCTGCCCCCTCTGTTCGTTTATTCCTTACCACTCAGCGACGTTATACATGACGGTCACGCCCTTATAACGCGCCCCGTCAAAATGTGCCAGTGCCTCAAGCCGTCCCTGCTCATAGCCGATACTCATGAGCGGCTTGCCGTCAATGACGGATGCGCCCGCCTTGATACGGTGGTCTTTTCGGAGGTTGATTTTATACACGTCAACTTTCTGCTTATCTTGCGGTAGTTCTTTCCCGTCTGCGTCTTTCGTAATCGGTGTGACAACGGTACGATCAGACTTCTCCCGCGCTGCCCGTGGCAGTGTCGGCGCGTCTGCACGGATCTCTTTTTCAACCACCTGCGCCGCCTGTTCAACGGTTGGTGCTGTGACGTAGTACGTCGTTGACGGCGCACGCTGTCCTGCCTGTACTTCTGCAAGACGCTTTTGGAGTGCGTCCGCATTGGCACGTGATATATCTAGCTGCGCCCGCAGCACCTTAACGTCCCGCGTTTCTTCCTGCGTCATGACGGCGGGCTTTTCCTGTGTTGCCTCATGACCTACATAGTGAAGCACATAGACAAAGCCGAAGATCATGATGACCACGGTCAAAAGGAGCGCGATTATATGTGCTTGCTTCTTTCGTTTCTCTTCGTCCATCATAGTCCTCCTCATGCATTAGCGTAAAAATTCGCCTTACCGACGATGGTATCCATCTGCGCAAAGAGATTCAGCCCGGGGCACGCCGTCGCCATCAGCTCCCGATGTCCAACGATATGATCGCGGTCAATCGGCAGACCGTAGTCCGTACAGAGGTTGGCAAGGAGCATGGCCGTACTCTCGATCTGCTCGTCCGTCGGCTCTGCCTCCTCGAAGTTGCCGCACACATGGATGCCAATGGTGTGACTGTTGTGCCCGTAGGCATGTGCCCCAACCGTCCAATGCGGTCTGCCCTGCTCCACCGTGCCGTCCTTGCGGATGACGTAATGGTAGCCGATGCACGACCACCCCTGCCCTTTGTGACTTGCGTCGATCTCTGCCGCCGAGAGATCATCGTCGGTCGGGTTGCCTGTGTGATGAATGACGATCTGGTCGGTGGTGCGGCGTGTCTCAAGACAGCTGTGGTCGATTTCAAGATTCA
>NZ_DBHIVL010000140.1:0-1983 GCF_057271695.1 Centipeda sp. (in: firmicutes) | reverse complement strand
ACTGATGCCTGTGGATAACGCAAGCCTTGTTATCCGTGTTTTATCAGCGTTTCCTATACTATGAAAAACTTTTGTGTGACAAGAGCAGCGGCGCATCGTTCGCATGAAAAAAGAGCGTGGCGAACGATTGAATTTCGTAAGCCGAGCTCGTTTTTGTTTTTTGGCGGGCGAATCGCGGCGCTTCCTGCGGGCGGAACCGGAACAAAACCGGCGGCTTGCGCAGCCCGTACGGAGCGGGAGATCGGGCCGTCCGCCGCGGGAAATCGCGCATCCGGGACTGAAAATAAGATGGAAATTATAACCTGACATAAAATTTTTTACTCATAAAACTTGCAATTTGTTAATTCGCATGCTATGATGAAATCGTTCCAAGAGATTGGGAATCTATCGCGAAAAGGAAACAAGGATACTTCAGCGAGAATTCGCTCCTTTTGGAAATCGATAAAGTTCTATTTATCAGAAGGAGGAGTTTCTCATGAAGAAGACTCTCGTATCCGCGCTGACAACGGCTCTTGTTGTCGGTGCGGCAAGCACCACGTTCGCCGCTGCGAACCCGTTCTCCGATGTGCCCCGCGATCACTGGGCATACGACGCCGTGACCCAGCTCGCGGCCGACGGCGTTGTCGAGGGCTACGGCGACGGCACGTTCCGCGGCGACCGCAACATCACGCGTTACGAGATGGCGCAGATGGTTGCAAAGGCGATGGCAAAGGGCGATATGTCCGCATCGGATCGCGCGCTCGTTGACCGCCTTGCCGCTGAGTTCGCCGACGAGCTCAACAACCTCGGCGTCCGCGTCTCGAACCTCGAGCGCAATGCCGACATGGTGAAGTGGAACGGCAAACTTGAGTATACATATACGAGTCAGCGCAAGAAGTTTAATCACAGAAAGACGAACGACAACAACCTTTTGTTCCGCCTCCAGCCGTCGGCTGAGATTAACAGCCACTGGCATGTGAACGCACGTCTTGATGCAGAGACGAAGATGCAGAAGGACTCTGGCGAGGAAGACAGCGACAAGGTCACGCTTAAACGTCTCTATGCACAGGGAGACTACGGCAACTTCCAGGTGAAACTCGGTAAGATGGAACTGCTCTCTGCCGAGGCGTATGCGAAACCCGGCGCCCTCGTGTTCGACGATGAGTTCTCGGGTGCCGAGGTTAGCTTTGGCAAGGATTTGAAGTTCAAACTGCAGGCCGGCCGCATTGATCTGGACGATGCGTTCGGTGCGCCGGGCGGCGGCCATGGTGCGCACAATCTGCCGGATGATGAAGACGTGGCGAACTATCAGGGCGTCGAACTGCAATATAACAAGAATAATGTCCTGCTGGGGGCGGGCTACTACCATCTGGACTCCAATTATTTCAGAGGGATGCATTTCCACAGGAGAAATACGGTTCGGTATCTTAACAACAGAGCCGAGAATCTTAGAAACACGAAGGCGGATATCTGGGCTGTGAACGGCGGCGTCCGATTCGGCGACGCGGGAATGCTCTCCGGCGCTTACGCAGAGAACACAAAGGCGGACAACGCAAAGAGTTCCTGGCAGGTCACCTATGAGTACAAGGGGGCTGACCCGGAGGATAAGGGATCGTGGGGCGCTTATGTTGCCTACCGCAAACTCGGCGGATTCGCTTCCCCGTTCCCGACAAGCGACGGTGCTATGTGGGATACGAAGGGCGTAGAAGTTGGTACGGACTACACGCTTTTCAAAAACGTGGTGCTCTCGGCGAAATATTTCCGCGGCAAGGAGATCTATGTCGGACCGACAGCTGACGACAAGGCGGAGAAGCTCTTCGGTCGCGTCGAGTTCTTCTTCTAAAAATACTTGCGGCACCCGCCTCAAAACACCCCCCCTTCATCGTTGGAGGGGGATTTTTACTGTCCGCTGCAATAGATGCAGATATTTTTCAAGGTTTTAGAGGGCGTTGAAGTGGTAAACTAAAACTGGACACAGAGGGGGTAGAAAATGGACACTGCTTG
>NZ_DBHIVL010000139.1:0-1988 GCF_057271695.1 Centipeda sp. (in: firmicutes) | reverse complement strand
TATTCCGAAAGGCGGTGTTGGCATCATGAGTGAGCGGATTGCAGCATACGGGACTGAAAAGAAGCCGTTCGCGGTGACGGATGAGGCAAGTGCGGAGTGGTGTCTCGAAAAGATGGAGGAGAACGCAAAGGGGCGGGCACTCATCGAAGAGCAGTACAAGCAGATGATCGCACGCTATGAGAAGTGGCGGGCGGATGCGCTTGCAGAGCTTGACGGGAGCGACGCATATCTCAAAAGCTTGCTTGAGCCGTGGGTGGCAGAGAAGATCGCGGACGGCAAGAAGAAGTCGGTCAAGTTGCCCTCTGGTGTGATCGGATTCCGCAAGGGTGCGGAAGATTGGAAGATGGGCAAAGAGAAGGCAGAGGCAACAAACGCCGCGCTCCTCGCGTTCGTCAAGGAAAATGATGTCTCCTTTGTCAAGGTGCAGGAATCCGTACGTTGGGGCGACTACAAGAAAACACTGACCGTCATGGAGGACGGGCGTGTGGTGAGTGCCACGGGTCAGATCATCGAAGGAATGACCGTCACGCAGGGCGCGCCGAGCTTCTATGTGGAGGTGGCGAAATGAGCAGAGCAATTCTGGTCATGGGGGAGAGCGGGAGCGGCAAGACGACCGCTCTCCGCACTCTCGACCCTGCGACCACATTCATCATTGACGCCGATCGCAAGGGGCTGTCGTGGCGTGGCTGGCGCAAGTCCTATAACAGCGCAAACAAAAACTATTTCCAGACATCGAGCGTCCCGAAGATCACCGAGGTGCTGAACCGTATTGACAAAGGCGACCTGCGGCACATCAAGACAGTTGTCATCGACACGCTAAATATGTGTATGACAGACGATGAGATGAATCGGATGCGGGAGAAGGGATATGACAAGTGGTCTGACATGTGTTGGAGCATCTGGGGGATTCTCACAAATATCCATCTCTACCGTGATGATCTGACGGTCGTATGTATGGCGCATTCGCAAACCGACCGCGATGATAACGGCTATATGTTCACACGGATGAAAACCTCTGGGCGCAAGCTAGACAAACTTGTACCCGAGGCAAAGTTCACAACGGTTCTGCTCTCTAAGGGGAGTGACGGGCAATATACATTTGTCACACAGGCAGATCACTCCACGGCGAAAAGTCCGATGGGGTGTTTCCCAAAGGAAATCCCGAATGACATGGCTGCGGTAATCGCGACGCTCAAGAAGTATGAGGAGGACGATGACAATGATGACGAAACCAAGTAACTGGGACGAGACAGCCGCTGTTACGGGGGAGTACATTCCCCTGCCGCCGGGGGGCTATGAATGCCGTATCGTGAAGGTGCAGCTGGGTGAATCAAAGAGCGGCGCGGAGATGCTGACGATTGCCTTTGACATCGAAAGCGGCAAGTACGCGAACTACTACCGCAAACAATATGAGGGACGCAAGGCAGGCAATGCTGATGCAAAATGGGGCGGTATGTACTATCAGCTCACGGCTGGTGATCATCAAGGGCGCTTCAAGGGCATGCTCCAGAACATCGAAAAATCCAATCCCGGCTATGTGTGGAACTGGGACGAGCAGAGCCTTGTCGGCAAACTCTTTGGCGGTAAGTTCCGCGAAGAGGAGTATGTCTACAACGGCAAGATCTACACATCGACAAAGTGCATAGGCATCCTGCCGATTGAGGGAGTCGAGGCAATCGCAGTACCGGAAAAGAAATGCATCGAGGCGGAGATGCGCAGCGCGTATACCGCTGATGATGACGACATTCCGTTCTGATGGTGCTCCTAGGTGAAGTTGTGGAGAAACGGGATGACGGCATTACGGTCTTTGTCCCGTTTCGTCACAACAAAAAGAGACCAGAGGGGTATCAACCGACTGTTGGCGTGGAGCTCGTGGATGAACGTCACATATCCGCAGATCAACGTAAGAAAGCATATGTCCTCATCTCCTACATCGCCGCATGGTGGGGGTATACGCCGACCGAAGCAATGAAGGAAATGCTAAAGCT
>NZ_DBHIVL010000138.1:0-2221 GCF_057271695.1 Centipeda sp. (in: firmicutes) | reverse complement strand
AACAGTTTTGTGCCTTGAAGCGTAGCGGAAAGGAATGGTCATAATCATGAAAAAGTGGTTCAAAGCATTTGCCGTAATGGGTGCATGTGCATTCATGCTCGGTACGATGGGCGTCGCCTCCGCAGATGAGTACGAGGGCTATGACGAGGACGGCAACTACGTCTACGCCGTGACGGACGAACAGGGCAACGTCGCTGTCGCAGTCGCCGACGAGGATGGTAACTATGCTGTTGTTGCAGAGGGTGCGGACGGCAGCACCTACGAGGAAACCGGCTCGTACTAATCGCAGAAACACAAAAAGGGGGTGCTGCACGAAGCAAAAACTTCGTGCAGCACCCCCTACTTCTTGCTGTCACGTCTCTCGGAGCGAGTGCTCCAACTCCTCCAACGTCTGCTGCTTGCTCTCGCGTCCGAGGAGAATCACCGTACCCGAGATCAATGCGAAGACCGCTGCGAACATCATAAAGATGCCGCTCATCGGGAATGCATGCGCGAGCATCACGCCCACAAGCATCGGCGCAATCATCCCGCCAATGCGCCCGAAGCCCGCCGCCCAGCCGCTGCCAAGTGCACGCATCGACGTCGGATACTGCTCCGGTGTATAGGTGTAGATCACGCCCCATGCCCCGAGGTTGAAGAAGCTCATCGCCGCCCCCCAGACGAGAAGTGCCGTGACATCAGCCGCATTGCCGAAGAAATAGCTGCACACGCCGCTCATCAGCAGGAACAGTCCGAGCGTATAACGCCGCCCAATCACATCCACCAGATATGCCGCCGCATAGTAGCCGGGCAGCTGCGCGAGCGTCATGATGAGCACATACTCGAACGTCTTGACGATCTCGAACCCCTGTGCATACACAATCGACGGCAGCCACATAAAGATCCCATAGTAGCTGAACACAATCCCAAACCAGGCAAGCCAGAGCATCGCCGTACGGCGGCGCATCCCCTTCGCCCAGAGCGACGCAAAGCCCGGTGTCTCCACACGCTCCGCCTCAACTCTGCCCGGTGCGAGCTGATCGAGGAACGGACGCTCCGGCATCTTCAGCTGACGCTCGATATCGCGGATAATCGCCTTTGCCTCATCCACGCGCCCCTTCGAGAGCAGATAGCGAATCGACTCCGGCATATGGAGACGCAGAAGGAACACATAGAGTGCAGGCAGCGCGCCAATGAGGAAGGCAGCCTGCCAGCCAAAGACCGGAATCAGGAGATAGGCGATGCACGCTGCGGCAAGCCAGCCCAGTCCCCAGAAGCTCTCAAGGAGGACAATGAACCGTCCGCGCAACTTCGCAGGTGCATACTCACTCATCAATGTCGCCGCAACAGGAAGCTCTCCGCCCAGACCAAAGCCCACAAGGAAACGGAACACAAGCAGCGACTCATAGTTCCATGCCACGGCACACAGCCCCGTCGATATGCTGTAGAGGAGAACCGTGATCGTAAACACCTGCTTGCGCCCGATGCGGTCTGCAATCGTCCCCGCAAGCACAGCACCAAGTGCCATCCCGATCAGCCCAATCGAGCCAATCCACCCCGCCTGTGCGGGCGTAAGCCCCCACTCTCGTGCAAGCACAGGCAGAACAAATGCGATCAATCCTGTATCCATCGCATCAAACAGCCAGCCAAGCCCCGTCACAGCAAGCAGCTTGTACTGGAACCTGCCCAGCGGCAGATTCTCCAATCGATCCAAAATCATAAAACAGCCTCCTTTATGGCGTGCGGTCAGTCGTACCGCCGCCCCATCAGAGAAAGAACGAAACATTCTCTATTATAGTCACACTATAATGAAAATGCAAGGAGATCGATCACTGCTTTGGAGGAATAAAAAGAAAAAGACCCGTGAATCATCACGAGTCTTTGATTTTGCGGCAACTACCTACTCTCCCACGCCGTCGCTGGCGGAGTACCCTCGACCTTTGAACGCTTAACTACTGTGTTCGGAATGGGAACAGGTGGAACCGTTCAGGCATCATCACCGCATACTTGAATGAGTCTTGCTCACTCAAAACTTCACAGAAGAAACTTCCTTGCAAATTAAAGCGAAATACTTGTTCACTTGATACTGTCGACATTGACTGCGTCAACGCCGCGTACTCTAAGTCACTGTCGACATTTGCTTCGCAAACGTCGACTAAGTGACTCACACAAAACTGCTCGCTCGCTCTCGCTCACGCAGTTTTGGTTCGCTACTTAGCGGTCAACGTCATCCAATCACACT
>NZ_DBHIVL010000137.1:0-2324 GCF_057271695.1 Centipeda sp. (in: firmicutes) | reverse complement strand
AGTGCGGGCAAAAAAGATGCGTCAAGATGATGGTGCTGAATTTATCAGTGCTTCCGCAAGTCATTCCTTGACGCTCAGCGCACGCATGGCGTTGAGGATGGCGAGGACGGTGACGCCGACATCGGCGAAGATTGCCGCCCAAAGTCCTGCGTAACCAAGTGCGCCGAGGACGAGGACGATGCCCTTGATGCCGATGGCAAAGACGATGTTCTGCCATGCGATGCGCATGGTCTTGCGTGCAATGTCGATGGCGGTTGCGATTTTCTTCGGCTCGTCGGTCATGAGAACGACATCCGCCGCCTCGATTGCCGCGTCCGAGCCAAGTGCGCCCATGGCGATGCCGACATCGGCGCGTGCGAGAACAGGCGCGTCGTTGATGCCGTCGCCGACGTAGGCGAGGGTCTTGCCCTCTGCCTGTGCGGCGAGCCGTGTCTCGACCTGTGCGACCTTGTCCTGCGGGAGGAGTTCGGCGTGGATGGTATCGATGCCAAGGCTCTTGCCGACGCTCGTGCCGATTGGGCGCGTGTCGCCCGTGAGCATGACCGTCTCGCGGATGCCGCGCTCCTTTAGGGCACGGACTGCCTCCGCCGCGTCCTCCTTGATCTCGTCCGCGACATGCACCACTCCTGCGAAGCACCCGTCAATGGAGAGATAGACCGCACCCGCGTGCGGGACAGGTGGGATGTTTATCGTTTTCTTTGCTGTGAGGAGGTCATGCGTGCCAAACAGGATGAAATGTCCATTGATGTGCGCGGAGATGCCGCGTCCTGCGTTTTCCTCCATCGCATGCACGTCCGTATCCTCGGTCGTACCGCCACCGCCCGTGAAGGCGCGCAGGATGGAGCGCCCGATGGGATGGGTGGAATAGCGTTCGGCGTTCGCTGCGTAGAAGATGACATCCTCCTCCTGGAAGCCCTCGGCGGGGATGACGCTCGTGACATGAAAGCTGCCTTTCGTGAGCGTGCCCGTCTTGTCGAATACAACGGTGTCTGCCTTTGCCAGTGCCTCCAGATAGTTGCCGCCCTTGATGAGGATGCCGGCACGGCTCGCGCCGCCAATCCCTGCAAAGAAGGAGAGCGGCACGGAGATGACGAGAGCGCACGGACAGGAGATAACGAGGAAGGTAAGTGCGCGGTAGATCCACATACCGAACGGATCGCCCGTGACGAGCGGCGGGATGATGGCGAGGAGCAGTGCGCCAATGACGACGGCGGGCGTGTACCAGCGTGCGAAACGTGTGATGAATGCCTCGGTCTTTGCCTTTTTGTCCGTCGCTTCCTCCACGAGCGACAGGATGCGCTCGACGGTGGATTCCTCGTACGGGGTTGTGACGCGCACCTCAAGGACACCCGACTGGTTGATGCAGCCGCTGATGATCTCGTCGTTTGCACGCACCACACGCGGCATGGATTCGCCTGTCAGAGCGGAGGTGTCGAGGTGTCCCTCTCCCTTCGTGATGATGCCGTCGAGCGGGACGCGCTCGCCGGGACGGACGATGATCGTCTCGCCGACTTCGACCTCGTCGGGGAATACCTCCTCCTCCGCACCGTCGCGCAGAACACACGCCGTGTCGGGGCGAATGTCCATGAGGGAGGAGATGGAGCGGCGCGAACGCTGAACGGCATAGCCCTGGAACCCCTCGCCGATCTGGTAAAGCAGCATGACGGCAACGCCCTCGGAGTAGTCGCCGAGGGCGATCGCACCGAGGGTCGCGACTGCTATGAGGAAGTTCTCGTCAAAGACGCGTCCCTGGCGAATATTTGCCGCCGCACGCCAGAGGATGTCCCAGCTGATGAGAGCGTAGGCTGCGAGGAGGAGTACGACACCGACGGTAATGTCTTCGAGGACCATTCCCGATATGAAGAGTGCTGCCGCTCCTCCGATGCGCATGAGCATGCGCTTCTGTTTCTTCGTCATGAGGATTCCCTCGCGTTACGCCTCGAGCACTGCGTCCGGCTCGATGGTCTTGGCAACCTTCTTGATCTCTGCAATGATCTCGTCAAAGCGTGCGTCGTCCGCGTCGAGCGTCATGCGCTCGCTGAGAAAGTTGATGCGAACCTTGTTCACACCCTCGATCTTTGCCGCAGCATCCTCAATCTCCTGAGCGCAGTGGGCGCAGTCGATGTCGCGAAACTTGAATGCCTTTTTCATGATGATCGTCTCCTTTATTCAAATGTATTTGATTATAAAGGAGGATGGAGAAGGTGTCAAGAGGGTGGGAAGAATTTTGTTCTTATGGTATAATTTATTTGCTGTCGCACCTCAAAATCTAGGGAAGCACTGATAAATTCAGCACCGCCATCTTGACGCATCTTTTTTGCCCG
>NZ_DBHIVL010000136.1:0-2370 GCF_057271695.1 Centipeda sp. (in: firmicutes) | reverse complement strand
CGGTAGGGCGCTGCTTACACCCTACCGTTTCAGAATCCGGCGTTCAATTACTTCTTACCACGCGAGGGGCGTTGTGCAAGAGCACTTCCCGCAGCTGTCTTGGATGCCGTGCCTGTGTGACCATCACGCAGAACTTTGGACGCCGCACTTGCTGCACGAGCAGAAGGACAAGACGGCGTGAGCCGCGCAGCAGAGAGGAGGTGAGGATATGAAAGAGTTTGATTGGGGTACGCTGCTTTTCTACATACTCGGATTAGCTACTGGATTCGGGGTCATTGTAGCCATTGGACGGCTAAACTAGCCGACACAGCGGAGGCTACACCGGCAAGGGGAAGGTGAATCTATGGAGATAGATGTTGATCTTCTTAAGGCGAAGCTGAAGTATCACAAGCACACGTATCAAGCTGTGGCTGCCGCACTGGGTATGAATCGTGATACTTTTGCACGTCGCATTGGGAGCGGAAGATTTACGGTGGAACAGGTACATGGTTTGATGATGTTCGTGCCGCTGACCTTGGATGAAGTTGTGCAAATTTTTTTCCCAACAAAAGAGGCAAGATGCCAGAACATCTTACCTTGAAGGGGGGAGTGACAACGTTACTTCTTACCACGCGAGGGGCGTTGTGCAAGAGCACTTCCCGCAGCTGTCTTGGATGCCGTGCCTGTGCGACCATCACGCAGAACTTTGGACGCCGCACTTGCTGCACGCGCAGAAGTGACTTTACTGCTGTTGGACTTCGCCATATACTCACCTCCTTCTATACTTTGCTTGAATTGTGCCATATATATGGTTTGTATTCAAGCAAGCACTATATATTGTGATTCAGAAAATGAGGAGATGAGAAGATGACAAAGGAAGAGCGTGCCGCACTGGAAAAGAGACTCCTCCACGCAAAGACGAAAGAGGAGTATGTTTCTCTCGGTGTTCGGTTGTTTCAACCACTCGTTGATGTAGACAATCTGGAAGAGGTTTTGGCTGAGAATTGGGAGGAAAAACAACGCGAGACACCGGCAGAGCACCGCCGCCGCAAGTGGGAGGCGTTCTGGTGGAAGGTGACAAAGCCTTTACGATTGATTGCGGATGGTGGATTGGACATAGCAATTTTGATCGCGTTTATCGCGCTCATCATTGCAGCAATCGCGCTATTTCGCCCCGCGCAGTAGTTCGTAGAGGATTGTCACAAGGTCAAAAGACGGCGGCTTTAAAAGGGCGAGAATGGAGATACCGATTGCGGTATAGCTGAGTATGAGGGCACGCGTTGTTTTCCTGTGGTCTCTCACACATTCTGAACCTTTCAAGGTGAGATACAGTCTGCTGTGACGATCTTGTGCAATGTAACCGAGTTCTGTGAGTTCGGTTCGCGCACGTTGTATCTCATCGTTGGTTAGGATGTGCCCCATCAGAGGGGAATGTTCTTTATCGTCCAATGAGACAATCTGACGAGGAGCATCATAGATTTTCTCAAGGTAGATCATCGACGGATGTGTATGAAATGTGGATGTTATTTTAAACATATTGTCACTTCCTTTCATCGTCATTGTAGCACGGCAGGAAGGAGGGCAACAACCGTAAGCGCAGAGGCACGCAGCATCCGCGCAACAGAGAGGAGGTGAGGGGATGGAGGTCATCATCAAAGGCGAGGCAAAAGAAATCGCCGCCCTGCTGTTTGAAGTCGAAGGGCGGCGAAGCGTTCCGTTTGTCGGAGAGTGTCAAGAATCCGCATTGGGAGATGAGAAAGATGAGCTGGTTATTTGCCGACCAGATGGCATTTAAAGATGTAGACATATATAGCCGAAACGGGCGCAAGCCCGTCCGCAGGGAACGACCTCCCTGCGCTGATGAGGCAGGTCACGTCCCGCCCGTTCCGAGGCGAATCATGGTAGATAGCAAAGATGGCGGGGCGTGGCTTGATGAAGGAGGTGAGGTCATGGGAAAGACAGCGACGGATGCGGCGGCGGATGCTTTCGTCGCGGGGCTCATGGTGGGCTTTGACCGCATCGCGGATGAGAAGCTGACGGAGAAGGTTGATGCGTTGGAGCAGCGGATTGTCGAGCGTCTGCCAAAGGTGGTGGCACTGCCGCCGAAACCTGCGGAGAATCCGCTCGAACGACTGCTGAGTGTCGGCGAGGTCGCCGATCTGCTCGGATGTTCGCCGCGTACGGTACAGACACGGATGGATAAGGGCGATCTGGTTTATGTACTTCTTGACCCGAGCAGCAATCAGCGGAAAGCCCTATATTCGTGGGTGGTGGAGTATATGCACAGCCTCCCGCGCTATACGGGCAAGGTCAAGGAAAAAAAGGAGGTCAAAGTCCATGCGTGAGTTCTTGAAGGCGGCTCTCGTTGGCGGCGCATTCGTCGCGGCGGCA
>NZ_DBHIVL010000135.1:0-2402 GCF_057271695.1 Centipeda sp. (in: firmicutes) | reverse complement strand
TTCGGACAAAAAATCTACGCCAATCTGACGGACTTCATTTTATCAGCGATTCCTATAGCACGAAAATATTTATCTGTGAACTGTCGTTTCACATTGACCCATCGACAATAAAAACCATGCTGTATACACGTCAAATCTCGTCAAAAATCCATTGACAATGATTCCCTGTGGTGCTACTATGATGGTGCAGGAAATCCTGCGGCAATGTCCTACTGAAAAGAAGTGCAGTCCATCATGAATCGGCTGGTTTCCACACAGTTCGTCATGAGTCCATAGCGTCCAAGCGCATCCCATTGTGTTTGGACTTTTTTGCATTTTTAGGGGGTAATCGTTATGTCGGTCAACAGGGGAAAAGTTGTCATCATCGGAACGAGCAACGTCGGCTCTGCCGTGCTCAACAAAATCGCGGATTTCCAGCTCGCCTCGGAGATCGCGCTCATCGATCTTGACATGGACCGCGCACGCGGTGAGGCACTGGATACCAGTCACGCCATGTCCTCACCGTACTGCACGAACATCAAGATTCATCCGGGAACGTACGAGGACTGCCGCGATGCGGCCTTCATCGTTATCACGGCGGGACCCTCTATCCTGCCGGGCGAGACACCCGACCGTCTGAAGCTCGCGAGCACGAACACGAAGATCATGCGCTCCATCTTCTCCGAGATCGTGAAATACACGAAGGAAGCCATGGTCATCATGATTACGAACCCGCTCGATGTCGCGACCTACGTCGTCTCGACCGAGTTCGACTATCCGCGTGCAAAGATTCTCGGCACGGGCACAATGCTCGAGACCTACCGCTTCCGCTACATCCTCGCCGAGCACTACGCGATGGATCCGAAGAACATCCACGGCTACGTCCTCGGAGAGCACGGCAACGATGCCTTTGTCGCGTGGTCAACGATCAACTGCGCGGGACTTGGCATCGACCATCTCGACGAGTATTTCCATTTTGAGAAAAAACTCGATCGCCACGATGTCGAGCGGGGGCTCATCCAAACCGCATACGATGTCATCAACCTCAAAGGCTTCACAAATACGGGCATCGCGATGGTCGCCTGCCGCTTCATCAAGGCGATCCTCTACAACGAGCATACGATTCTGCCCTGCGCCGCCGTCATGAACGGAGAGTACGGCATGAAGGACGTGGCACTCTCCATCCCTCGCATGATCGCGCAGGACGGCGTCGTGCGGTCATTTGAAGTGCGTCTTGCAGACGATGAGATGGACAAGCTCTGCCGTGCACAGAAGAGTGTCCGCGCAGCGCTTGACGGCGCGGGCGTGAAGTAAGCCTCGTGAAGCTTGACGAATACGGTATCCCTGTCCTATAATGAACACTGAGAGAGGTGTTCTGCATCCGAAATGAAAAGAGCCGCCCGAATCTGCATAGGGCGGCTTTTCTGATGTGTATGAGGTTGGCAAAGGAGTGAGCCTTGTATGGAGCATGGGAGCTGTATGCCGCAGGGGACGGAGGTCGTGCAGACGGGATTTCACTACACGCTGTCCCTGATCGGCGGCAAGTACAAGATGGCGATTCTCTATCTGCTCGCTGAGCATGGCGTGCTTCGCCACAATGCGATTCATCGGCGGATTGCGGGCATCCCGTACAAGACGCTCGCCGCCGTGCTGAAGGAACTCGCAGCGGACTTGCTTGTCGTACGGGCGGAGTACCCGCAGGTACCGCCCAAGGTGGAGTATGCCCTTACGGAGCGTGGGCGGTCGCTTATCCCGCTCCTGCACAGCATGTGCGACTGGGGCGAGCAGCACAGGAACGACACGGACTTACGATAACGCCGTCACAAAACGCGCGTAGTTCTCCGCGCTCCACATTAATCCGGCCGTCGGGATAGCATGCGGCAAGCGTGTGGATCGTACAGAGGTCAGGATGTTTGTGCAGCTCCGTCAGCCATCTCTTGTTGATGACGGACTCTTCGAGATTCGGGTGCGCGGCGATAATCAATGTCTTCATAAAGAAAACCTCCATTTCTATCGTTGCATGATAGCGCATGGAGGGATGGGGCACAAGAACGCACTTTTTCGTGGGGTACTTACGTCTGGGGAAGTGCTCTGTTTTTACATTTTGAACAGGTCGCTGTGTGTCCCTGTGCGGGGTAGGTAGAGCAGCAGTGTGTCATCGGAAATTTCATAGATGAGCAGCCAGTCCGGTGTGATGTGACATTCCCGACAGCCTGCGTAATCTCCCGTGAGCGCATGATCACGATGTTTTTGTGCGAGATGTTCGCCATTTGCCAATTTCTTGATGACAGCGGTCAACAGCTCTGTGTTATAGCCACGCCTTGCGATACGTTTCAAGTCCTTCTGAAAGCGAGAAGTTGGTCGAACTGTATAGGAAGCACTGATAAATTCAGCCACGCCATCTTGACGTATCTTTTTTGCCC
>NZ_DBHIVL010000134.1:0-2463 GCF_057271695.1 Centipeda sp. (in: firmicutes) | reverse complement strand
GTCAGATTGGCGTAGATTTTTTCGTCCGAACAAGGAGGCAAACCGGACGCATAGCAAGGGCTATGTGGAGGATTTGCCGACACAGTGCGGGCAAAAAAGATGCGCCAAGATGATGGCGCTGAATTTATCAGTGCTTCCTAAAGTCAAAGATGCTCCTGTGGATTGGTACACCGCTCATCATCGTCTTTACTGCGATGGCGGCATTCTCCTACTGGAAAGCAAGCAGTATGATCGAGGAGGCAACGGAGCGCGAAATGCGAGCCCTCTCGGAGTACCATGCCGAGGAAGTCAATCGCATGGTCGAGGGACCACGCGGGATTCTGGAGGGGATCGGTCGCGTATGGTCGACAAATATGCCGACGGACGAGGACTTCCTCAATACGGCAGCTGATTTTACCAAGCGTCCTGACATTGACTCCATCTATATGGGTTTTCCACGGGAAGCAAATCATCCCTTCCTTTACAGCGAGGAGGGTATTGTCCCTCTCGACAAGTTTGACGCAACAAGCCGCCCTTGGTACAAGCTCGCAGAGTCCAAGGACGGCGTGCAAGTCAATGATGTTGACAAAAACCCACTCGACGGGAAAACAGTCCTCCCGTTCTCGCGTGCAATTCATCATAACGGACAGCTGCTCGCCGTAGTCGGTCTGGAGTTCAACTTTGCCGACATCCAGAACGCCATCAGCAAGATTAAGCTCCGTGAGCATGGTGCCGCATTCCTGCTCGATGAACACGGGCGCTTCATCTACCACTCCGCCCTTGGACTCGATGACAATGTCCACGCACAGGGTGAGGAAGACGCGCGTCGTTTGCTCTCAAAAGAGCCTATTTTCTTTACAAACACATATGCAGGTATTGAGAATTACTACGCCGTCCATCCGGTTGGCAACACGGGATGGTCGCTCGTTCTCTTCGTTCCGAAGGACGAGGTTCTCGCCGATGTGGACAACCTCAAGTGGACTATGATTATTGGGCTCATTGTCTCCCTCATTCTCATCGGTGCTCTGCTCTACAAGATCGCCGCTTCGATTGCGGGACCGCTTGAGAATATGGCTGGTGCGGCGCAGGAGGTTGCAAAAGGGAATCTTGCCATTGTCCCTCCCCAGCTCGACCGCGACGATGAGATCGGACAGCTCCATAACTCCCTGCTCACCATGGTCAAGAATCTGCGTGAGCTAATTCAAAAGACGGCACAGACCTCCGAGCAGCTTGCGGCCGCATCACAGGAACTGACTGCATCGGCAGATCAGTCGGCACAGGGCGCACAGAGTGCAACCGAGGCGATTGTGAAGATCACGGGCAGCACGGTAGAGCAGAACGAGGTCGTCGATCAGTCATTCAAAACGGTGGATGACATCACCCATGCGATCAACGATATCACTGCGGGTATTTCGGATGTCTCCGCCGCTACCCATCGCGCCGAGACAGCAACGGTTGAGGGTCAGCAGGGACTGAGCGTTGCGGTAAAGGGAATGAGCATCCTCGACCAAAGTGCAAAGGATGTCTCCGGGGCGGTCACAGCACTCTATGAGAGTTCCAAGCGCATCTCTGAGATTGTTGAAATGATCACCGAGATTGCAGGACAGACGAATCTCCTTGCCCTCAACGCCGCCATTGAGGCAGCGCGTGCAGGAGAACAGGGACGTGGATTTGCCGTCGTCGCCGAGGAAGTCCGAAAGCTCGCCGAGCAGTCTGAGACAGCTGCACAGGAGATTACGGGGCTCATCACCGAGAATGCGAACCGCATCGAGGACACGTTCAAGGTCATGCAGCAGCAGAAGGAGCACGTCGGCGAAGGCGTTAAGCAGGTCAACCAGGCGGGCGAGCAGTTTGACCGCATTGCGGGCGTTGTGAGCGAGCTCACCGAAAAAGTGGATGCCATCCTGAAGAGTACCGAGGGCATTAAGGCGGGCAGTGAGCGCATGGTCAGCTCGGTCGAGGCAGTCCAGAAGGTCTCGAACGCTGTCCACAGCGAGGCAGAAAACGTCTCTGCTGTCTCCGAGCAGCAGGCGGCATCCATGCAGGAGATCGCCGCATCCAGCCAGACACTCGCGCAGCTCGCGCAGGATCTGCAGCGCATCGTCGGGGGTTTCAAACTCTAAAACAGAAGAAGATATCGTCCTCTATTGGGGCGGTATCTTTTTTACGTTACAGCTCCGATCCAGATACTTAGGAATCGCTGATAAAATGAAGTCCGTCAGATTGGCGTAGATTTTTTCGTCCGATTGAGGAGGCAAACCGGACGCATAGCCAAAGCTATGTGGAGGATTTGCCGACGAAAAGCGGGCAAAAAAGATGCGCTAAGATGGCGTGGCTGAATTTATCAGTGCTTCCCTTATAGCCGCCTAGGATCTGCAGAGGCTTGCAGGACGCTTTTGCACTGAGATTTCTATAAACAAGCACACAAAAGGGGGCTGTTGCACGAAACCAACGTGCAGCAGCCTCAATTTTGTGCAAAAAACA
>NZ_DBHIVL010000133.1:0-2468 GCF_057271695.1 Centipeda sp. (in: firmicutes) | reverse complement strand
TTTTGTCCTGTCAAGGAGACAAACCGGACGCATAGCAAGGGCTATGTGGAGGATTTGTCGACACAGACAGGGCGAAAAAGATGTGCTAAGACGGCGCGGCTGAATTTATCAGTGCTTCCCTAGAGCTTCATGATATTCATACGCACATCAAGTTCTTCACTCGTCATGCGATAAATGGCATCAATGATGCGCGTGCGATAGGTCGCGTTGCCGTCGCACGCCCCCATCTGCGCCCATGCAATCTCGCCCGCAGTGCCCATAAGAGCGACGGTCTCGGCGACTGCCGCGAGGGTGTCGGACGGAGCGGCGGCAAGGGCGGCAGCGAGGAGCGCGGAGAGCTGGCAGCCCGACCCCGTGACCTGTCCCATTTCGGCGCATCCGTTGCGAATGGCATAGCAGTCCCGCCCGTCCGTTACGAGGTCGATTGCGCCTGTGACGGCGACGATTGCGCCTGTCCGTGTGGCAAAGGAACGCAGAAGCTCGGCGGCGGCAGTAAGGTTCGCCTCGGTGACGGCATCTGCCGCGTTCGCGTCAACACCTTGCGTTGAGCCCGTGCCAACAGCAAGCGTCCGCACCTCGGAGATGTTGCCGCGAATGAGGGTCGGACGCACTTCGTCCAGAATGCGAAGCGCGGTCGCGGTACGCAGGCGACTTGCGCCCGCGCCGACGGGGTCGAGCACAACGGGATGTCCGAGAGCGCGGGCACGTTTGCCCGCCGCAATCATACTTGGGATGGTTCGCGCATTGAGTGTGCCGATGTTGAGGCAGAGCCCCGCAGAGAGCGCGGTGATCTCCTCCACTTCCTCGAGGTCATCCGCCATGACAGGACGCGCACCGATGGCGAGCAGGACGTTCGCAACGTCATTGACGGTGACGTAGTTGGTGATGCAGTGGATGAGCGGGGATGCCGCGCGGATTTGGTTGAGGGTTGATGTAGGCATTTATATTTTCCTTTCATTGAGGAGGGGATGCGTGCCCTCTTCGCCACTCCCCCTCTCACTTCGCTCGTTTCCCCATCAACCGATGCGCAGCGAGCGCAAGAAAAAGCGTAATCGCCATGGTCGGGAGGGTGCTGCCGACGGGGGTGTCAAGTGTCATGAGCCAGCGATAGCAGAGGAAGCCGATGAACCAGACAGCGAGGTTGACCGTGTGGACAGGGCGTCCCGCCGCATCCTCGCGCAGGAGGAAGTAGCTCGCGATCTGGACGGCGATCATCGGGGCAAAGACCGAGCCAATGATGTAGAGGAACCCCGTGATGTCGTCCATCGGGTAGAGCGATGCCGCAACCGCACCGAGGACGGTCACGCCGATGCCGACGGTACGCCCCGAGACGGAGCGCACGATGCTCTCGCTTGAGACACCCGCCGAGTACGCATCGAGATACGTTGTGGTGACGGTCGAGAGGATGACGACACCGAGCCCTGCTACGCCAAGTCCCGCGTGCAGCATAATCTGTGCGATGTCACTCTCGCCCGTGAGAATCGCCGCGCCCATGCCGATGAAGTACATCCAGCAGCTGACGAGCCCGTAGACGATCGCACTCACTGCGGCAGCAGCGACGGGCTTCTCCGCCTCGCGCGTGTAGTCCGAGATGAGCGGCAGCCACGAGAGTGGCATCGCAATCGAGAGCTCAAGAGCCATCGCAAAGCTCATCGCCTCACCTGCCGCAGAGCCCGCAGCCCCCGTCCCGCCCATGATGACGGAGCAGAGGAGCACGGTGAGCAAAAACAGCCCCGTCATGGCGACGGCGTTCACGCGCTCAATCCGCAGAATCCCGATCCGAATCCAAACGATAATCAGCACGCCGATGACAAAGCACCAAAGCCAATGCCCCGCATCCATCACGGAATTTGCCGCGAGTGCCCCGTCATAGATCATGATGCTCGTCCAACCGATGAGCTGCATGACGTTGAGCACAGCAAAGAGCAGCCCGCCGCGCGCACCGAACGCCATCTTGACCGTCTCCATCGCACTGCGGCGCGTGCGTGCGCCGATCAGCCCCGCGAGGAAAAGCAGCGCACAGCCGATGATGTGTCCGACCACAATGGCAATCCCGCCGTCGCGAAAGCCGAGCGGTGCAAAGAATGTGCCTGTTAAAATCTCCGCCAGTGAAACACCCGCACCGAACCAGATCAGTGCATTTGCGGGGATGCTTGTACGTTTTTCCATGGAAACCTCCAATTCATGTCCCTCTTCCCTGCACGCAAGGCAGGCTTAGAAAAAAATCAAAAACGCGGCTATGCCAACTGACATAGCCGCGCTATCTGCACATATATCCCTACGTTGGCATTATCCAAATCAGGTTATGGGTCGGAACGCATAATCCCCTCTCAGCTGACTGCTGCCAGCTCCCCTTATTCTGTTGTGCCTCCACCACCGCTCACGATTCCCTAGGGAATCGCTGATAAAATGAGGTCCGTCAGATTGGCGTAGATTTTTTCGTCCGAACAAGGAGGCAAACCGGACGC
>NZ_DBHIVL010000132.1:0-2503 GCF_057271695.1 Centipeda sp. (in: firmicutes) | reverse complement strand
CGGGCAAAAAAGATGCGTCAAGATGGCGTGGCTGAATTTATCAGTGCTTCCTAAATGCTTTCGCCGCAGCTCTTTGACGTGCAGCGGATAGGGGGAAGTGCATGAGCGATCGGCGTTTTGCGCGGACAGAAATGCTCGTCGGCAGTGCGGCATTGGCACGTCTTGCGGGCGCGTCCGTGGCGGTCTTCGGCATTGGCGGTGTCGGCTCGTATGCAGCTGAGGCATTGGCGCGTGCGGGGGTTGGCAGACTTACACTCGTTGACCATGATGTGATTGACGTGACAAACATCAACCGACAGATTCACGCGCTGACGGAGACCGTGGGTGCGGCAAAGACGGAGACCATGGCGCGCCGCATTCACTCGATCAATCCCGCCTGTGCGGTGCGTGAGATCCGCGCATTCTATCAGCCTGAGACGGCGGAGCAGTTCTTTCCCGAACCCTATGACTATGTGCTCGATGCCGTGGACACGGTGACGGCAAAGATCGATCTCGCCGTGCAGTGCCATCGGCGTGGTATTCCGCTCATCGCAAGCATGGGGGCGGCGAACAAGCTCGATCCTGCGCTCTTCGAGGTCATGGATATCTACCGTACGACGGGCGACCCGCTCGCGCGCATCCTGCGAAAGAAGCTGAAGGAGCGCGGCATCCCGCATCTGAGAGTCGTCTGCTCACGCGAACGCCCGCGTACCCCCGCAGTCGGGGAGGAGCAGCCCGCCGCAGGGCGTAACAGTGTCCCTGCCAGCATTTCCTTTGTGCCTTCTGCTGCAGGGCTGATTATGGCGGGGGCGGTCATTCGGGATCTATTGAACATCCGCGTGGAGGTATCATCATGAGAGTATCCGTACTGGGCTGTGGGCGTTGGGGGAGTTTTCATGCGTGGTATGCGCATCGCGTCGGGCACGCGGTCACGCTCTGGGGACGCGCGGGCTCGGCACATCTTGCGCAGCTGCGCGGTACGCGGACGAATGAGTTCCTAACGCTGCCCGAGGACATCTGCCTGACCGATGATCTTGTAACGGCAATTCGGACAGCGGAAATCGTCATTATCTCCATCCATGCGCAGGCACTGCGCTCCTTTCTCCGCGATCTGCGTGCGCAGGGGTACGGGGAGGAGTTGGCGAACAAATATGTCATCCTCTGCATGAAGGGGATTGAGATCGGTACAGGTAAGCGTCTCACAACCGTCGTGCATGAGGAACTCGGGGCGGCGGTGAAGCCCGTTGTCTGGGTCGGTCCCGGTCATGTGCAGGACTTCGTACGCGGGATTCCGAACTGTATGGTGCTCGCGGGCGAGGACAGGGATGCTCTGCGTATGTTCGTAGATGTGCTCGGCAGTCCGCTCATCCGTTTCTATTACGGCGAGGATCTGCTCGGCACGGAGGTCGGTGCGGCGGCGAAGAACGTCGTCGGACTCGCTGCGGGAATGCTCGACGGGCTCGACTACGGCAGCCTCAAGGGCGCACTCATGGCACGCGGTACGCGCGAACTCGTACGGCTCGTACGTGCGATGGGCGGCGACGGTGAGACGATCTATGGACTCTCGCATCTCGGCGACTACGAGGCGACACTTTTCTCCCCGCACAGCAATAACCGCCGCTACGGAGAGGCAGTCGTGCGCGGCACAGCAGACAATTTTCACAAGATCGTCGAGGGGGTGTATACGGCGGAGGCACTTATGGCACTCTCGAAGGAGTACTGTGTTGATCTGCCCATTTCCGCGACTGTCTACGAGATTGTCACGCAGGGGAAAGACCCGCGCGAGCAGCTCACGCGGCTTTTCCTGCGTGCGACCAAGAGTGAAAAGGAGTAGGGCATGGGCGAACGAAAGCACATCGATGTTGTTGCGGGCGCAATCCTGCGGGATGGAAAGGTGTTCGGTGCGTGCCGAGGTTATGGCGCGTATGCTGGCACATGGGAGTTTGCCGGCGGCAAGGTCGAGGCGGGCGAGACGGACGAGGCGGCACTCGTGCGCGAGATTCGCGAGGAGCTCGGTGTTGAGGTTGCCGTGGAGCGGCTGCTCGGCATTGTCGATCACGACTATCCCGAGTACCATATGAATATGCGTCTTTACATATGCCGACACATTGCGGGTGAGCCGCAGCTCTCCGTGCATTCGGCGGGGCGGTGGCTCGGGCGCGCCGACCTCTACAGTGTCCCGTGGTTCGAGGCGGACATGGAGCTGATTCGGAAACTCGAGAGCGAACTCGTCTGACGTTTGACAAATCCGTCTGCACAATGCTATAATACGAAACGAATTGATCCATGCCGAAGTGGCGGAATTGGCAGACGCAGCAGACCTGGAAGCCTTGAAAATACTGGGTTTTCAAAAAACATACTGGTTTACATTTTTGCAAACTGGTTGACAACAGAATATTTTGACGATAATTTTGAGGAAGAAATTCAGCATTCTGCCTTATTTTTTATGTATACATTTTTAATATAAATCAAAAAGGGGCTGTTGCACGAAACCAACGTGCAGCAGCCTCAATTTTGTGCAAAA
>NZ_DBHIVL010000131.1:0-2510 GCF_057271695.1 Centipeda sp. (in: firmicutes) | reverse complement strand
TGCAGGGGCAGCGGATTATGTCGCGCATCTACGGGATGTGTGAGCGGGTAGAGATACGGGGCAAAGACTATCGCATGAAAGGAGCAATCATGTGATTTGGAGGAGAAAACTGAAAAAATGTCCGCTCTGCGGCGGACGCGCAGAAACTTATTGGGGCATGACAAGAAAATATTGTGTACAGTGCCCGTATTGTGGATTGACCTCGCCTGAATATTACACATTGGACGAAGCGGTTGATGAATGGAACGTGAAAAGAACTGAGAGGGATGCCGAGCGATGGCGCAAGGTTGAGATACCTCCCCCGGTCACTTTTTCGTCCAAGGCATGAAAGGAGCGTGCTGAGAGGTGCAAAAGCGCATCAACGAGAAGAACAAGAAACGCGGGTACTTCTGAGGAGGCGGCGACATGGCTTATGCGACGGAGGAACAAGCTACGGTTATACTCAAGTTCCTGCATGAACTCGGGTACGACCCTCCGAAGGAGTCAATCCTGTACATGGACGGAAAGGAAGCGACAGACCTTGTCGAGGAAATCAAGAAACTCAATGAACATGATGCGTTGCTCTTGGTGAGGAGGCGGCGACATGGACGAGTATACGCCCTGTAAGAAGCCTGACCCGACGGCGCAGGAGGCAATCGGGAACGTCATGCGCCTCGTGCGGGTGCAGAGCAGGAAGAAGAACAAGTACAACGCTCGCAAGACGGTCATGTGCGGGCATACGTTTGACAGCAAGAGGGAAGCGGAGATCTATCTTGACCTGCTCTCGCGAAAGCAGCACGGCGAGATTATCCGCATTGGGCTTCAACCGTCCTATACGCTCCTTGAGGGATTCAGGGACAATCAGGGCAACAAGCAGAGGGCGATTACGTACACGGCAGACTTCTTTGTCTCCTATGCCGACGGACATAGCGAGGTGATCGAGGTGAAGGGCGTACGCACGCGGGACTATCTGCTGCGCAAGAAGCTCTTTCTCCACATGATGCGGAAGAAGGATATTATCTTTCGGGAGGTAAAGTAATGACGCTCGGCAGTCTATTTGACGGGATCGGCGGATGGCTTCTTGCGGCGCGTCATGCAGGGGTAACGCCTGTCTGGGCAAGCGAGATTGAGCCGTTCCAATGCTCGGTGACGGCGCGGCATTTTCCCGACGTGAAGCAGCTCGGGGATATCACGAAGATCAACCCAGACGAGATCGAACCCGTGGATATCATCTGCGCGGGTAGCCCGTGTCAAGACCTATCCATCGCAGGAAAAAGAAAGGGGCTGAACGGTGAGCGCAGCGGCTTATTCCGCACAGCAGTTGACATTGTTCGACGAATGCGGGAGCGTACCGCAGGCAAGTATCCGAGATTCTTTGTGTGGGAGAACGTCCCCGGGGCATTCTCAAGCAACAAAGGGGCTGATTTTAGAGCCGTGCTTGAGGAAATCGGACAGACCGAAATTCCAATACCTCCCAATGGCAAATGGGCAAACGCCGGAATGGTTGAATGTGACGAGTGTCAAATCGCATGGCGCATCATCGACGCTCAATATTGGGGAGTACCCCAACGCCGCCGTAGAATCTTTCTTGTCGCGGATTTTGCAGCCTATGACCGACGTGCCGGAGAAATACTATTTGAGCGCGAAGGCGTGTCTGGGGATTCTACGGCGAGCAAAGGAGCGGGGGAAGGAACTGCCCGAGGAGCTGAGGATTGCGCTCGAACGTCAGGCGAATATATTCCCCAAACAGCAAGAACCTTGACCGCACGGATGGACAGAAGCCCCTGCGCGGATCGTGGTCCTCAGATTGTTGCTGTAGGATTTGATACACAAGCAAGCATAGCGAACAATGCGCCCGTACTTGCGGAAGCTGTACCACCTTTGACAGCGCATAATCGTCTGGGCGTGATGGCGCACGTCGCAATCTACGACATGACGCACGCGGATGAAGTCATGCGTCCCGTCAAAGATGGCATCGTCCCGACGCTCAACGCTCGTATGGGAACGGGCGGGAATCAAGTTCCCGTCGTGCATGCCTACTGTATCGCAGGAAATACCATTGACCGAAAGATAGAGAACGGCGGCAATGGGAAGGGCATACTTGCAGAGACAGCATACACGCTCAATACGATTGACCGTCATGCTGTTGCCACCATCTACGGGGCGAAGTCATACAGTGAATACGAAGCGGGAAAAGTCGCAACTCTGCGTGCATCGGGGGGCGCATATGGCGGGGGAAGCGAAAACCTCGCGCTATCATACTCCATCGTGCGCCGTCTTACACCAACGGAGTGTGAACGCTTGCAGGGACTCACGGACGGATACACCGGGGGCGGGAGCGACACGGCGCGTTATAAGGCACTCGGTAACGGCATGGCGCAGCCCTGCGCGGATTATGTGATACGCAGAATCGTTGAGTGTGCGGAGGAGGTGCGGTAATGGCGTACAAGGTGGAGCGGGACAATGGCACGGGAG
The DNA here is from genome assembly GCF_057271695.1 of Centipeda sp. (in: firmicutes). Classification (NCBI taxonomy): domain Bacteria; kingdom Bacillati; phylum Bacillota; class Negativicutes; order Selenomonadales; family Selenomonadaceae; genus Centipeda; species Centipeda sp. (in: firmicutes). Next base: position 56 of record NZ_DBHIVL010000131.1, on the reverse strand, counting down.
GATTCTGTTGCCACTTCGAACATGACGGACATAGGTATTATGCACGGGTAAAGCAT
>NZ_DBHIVL010000130.1:0-2748 GCF_057271695.1 Centipeda sp. (in: firmicutes) | reverse complement strand
TCGCCGCATGGTGGGGGTATACGCCGACCGAAGCAATGAAGGAAATGCTAAAGCTTATGTTTATCGGCGAAGCGGAAACGCTCAGAAGGACATTCTCACTGTCGGACTGCGACATGACGACCGCACGACACTTTATCTCGTATCTCATTGATTTCTGTCTCTTGCATGGGGTTGATGTAGGAGAGCCGTTGTATCAGCTCTCAGAGGACATTCCGCGCTATGTGTGGGCGTGTCTTATGAACAAGCGGTGCGCGGTCTGCGGCAGGAACGCAGACCTGCATCACTGTGATGTTGTGGGTATGGGACGTGACCGCAAGGAGATCTGCCACATCGGGATGCGTGCGCTTCCCCTGTGCAGGGAGCACCATACGGAGATTCACAGCATCGGGCAGGAGGAGTTTCTGAGACGGTACATCATCGAGCCGGTACGGATTGATGAGCGGATCGCGGATGTGTATGGTCTGCGGAAGAAAAATAGGAGGTGAGAGATTTGTTTGTGGTCAATGATTTGGAGCGATTGACGGAGTACGGGTTTACAAAAAGGGAGATGAAGAACGCAAAGGGGCGCAGCACCTATGTCAAGTATCTCGGTCAAACACGGGCATATCAGTCCGTCGGTCTCCTGAGTCTCTTGGTGAATCCGTATCACGGGACACATGAGAACGAGCTTGTTGTGTGGTGTCGCTGCCATATGGATGCGGACGCGTGGGACGTGAAAAATCCTTCCGTGATTTGGTCGTTCGAGGAGATCGGGCAGCTTGTGCACGACGGTGTTGTGGATTGGGTAGAAAACACCCCTTCCTAGAGAGGAGAGGTGTGACAGCATGGATTATATTCGACAGCTCAACACATTTCTAAACATGAGCGCAGGGAACCTCCCCGGCACCCCTTTCAATGTTTACATGAGACTATTTCAGATTGCCAACATGAGAGGCTGGCCGGAGTGCTTTCCTGCATCAGACGCAGAAATCTGTCTGATGACTGGAATACGGAATAAAAAGACCATTGCGGAAGCACGACGTATTCTCGAACAGGCGGGGTACATCAAAACCATTCGGGGCGGGAAACATCAAGCGACACAATATCACCTTGTCGATCTTGTAAATAGTCCGGTAATTGGTAACCAAAATACCCCAATTACTGGTGCAATTACTACCCCAATTACTGGTGCAATTACTACCCCAATTACTGGACACTATATAAAACATAAACGTAAAACGGAAACCAAAACGAAAACAGATTGTGCTGCTGCTGATGCGCGCGCGCGCGAAGAGGACGATTCTCTCGCAGAAGTAGTGCGGACGTTCGAGAATAACATTCACCCCGTCACAGGGGAAATCGAACGGGATCGGCTCATCGACCTTACGGACAAATACGGCGTTCTCTGGGTAACGTCTGCCATCGAGGAGGCAGCACTGTCGAACGGACGCAATCTGCGCTATATCACGGCGATTCTTGAGCGGTGGAAGCGTGAGGGATTCAAGGCAGCGAGGAAGAAAGGCGGTGGAAACTATGGCACTGGAATCATTCAGGGACACATGGCAGGAGATGGCGCAGAGAAATCCCCGTATGCTGCATACTTTGACGGCGATGCGGGAACGGGAGCGGGCGATATTGCAGGAGGCACGACCACGGAGAGCCGCGATCCTCCAAGTGATCTGCGCCTTGCCGGAACAGGTGCGTTCGGATGCGGAGCTTCTTCAGGCGGTGGAAGCGGAGCGTGTCAAACAAGAGCATGACGTTCTCTGTGCTCGTTGCGCCTATACCGTGGACACCTGTCATGCATGCAAGTACAACGGGCAGGACTTCACGTATCGCCGTTATGACAATCCGTTCCTCTCGTGCATTCCGTTTTGTGCCAAGCACAAGACGCAGCAGGAGCAGAAACGCATTGCCAAACTCATGGGCGTGGGCGGTGTCGGCGAACGTTTCCGTTCACGCAGTTTTGCGACGTTCCGTGAGACACCTGCGACAAGATCGGCGGTCGCGACGTGCAGGAGATTCTGCGAAGCGGTGAAGGTTGACCCAAAGGCGCAGGGGCTTATGCTCATGGGCGGCTACGGAACGGGCAAGACACATCTTGCGGTCGCGATTCTGCGCGAGACAGCAGAGGCGGGGATTCCGGGGATGTTTGTGGTCGTTCCTGACCTGCTCGGCAAAATGCGGGCAAGTTTTGACCGCAAGGATGGCAAGGCGGATGAGCTTGTGACGACGGCGAAGAACGCGCGGCTTCTTGTGCTGGACGACCTCGGCGCGGAGAACCCGCGTCCGTGGGTGGTGGAGCTGGTCTATGTGCTCATCAATCACCGTTACGAGCATATGCTTCCGACGGTGATCACGACGAACTACAGCGGCAAGGAGCTTGAGACGGTATTTGGTCGGCGCATCATGAGCCGCCTTGCAGAGATGACAACGCCCGTGAACATTCGGGCGGAGGACTATCGCATGAAAGGAGCAATCATGTGATTTGGAGGAGAAAACTGAAAAAATGTCCGCTCTGCGGCGGACGCGCAGAAACTTATTGGGGCATGACAAGAAAATATTGTGTACAGTGCCCGTATTGTGGATTGACCTCGCCTGAATATTACACATTGGACGAAGCGGTTGATGAATGGAACGTGAAAAGAACTGAGAGGGATGCCGAGCGATGGCGCAAGGTTGAGATACCTCCCCCGGTCACTTTTTCGTCCAAGGCATGAAAGGAGCGTGCTGAGATGGCAGAGATTGACATGACAAAGCCGCAGCCGT
>NZ_DBHIVL010000129.1:0-2784 GCF_057271695.1 Centipeda sp. (in: firmicutes) | reverse complement strand
TAGCGAAGATTAAAGAAAAACTAAAACTTGAGTACTCTAACAACAATGATGATGCAAACTTAGCAGATAAAAAAGGTAAGAATGTAGAAGACAAAGATTCTAAGATTAAATCAGTAACAAAAGATGACCAAGGAAATCTTGTTGTAACGTATAAAGATGATTCTACTGATAAACGTAAATTATCAGAATTTGTAAGTTTAGATAAACAGCCAGCGATTAATGCAGTTAACAGAGCAGCAGAAGATAAAATTGCTGAGATTAACAAAACTCCAAACGCTACTGACGAAGAAAAAGCAGCAGCAATCGCAAAAGTAAATGCAGATAAAGAAAAAGCAGTAGCAGCGATTAACAATGCTAATGTAACGACAAAAGATGCTATGGATAAGGCCAAAAATGCTGGAACTACAGCAATCGCAGGGGACAATCCAGTAGTAGCTAAAAAGGCTGCTGCTAAAGCAGATGTTGAAGCAGCGCGCCAAGCGAAAGCCAATGCAATTAATGCTGATAAAAATCTAACACAAGCAGAAAAAGATGCGGCTCTTGCTAAAGTTACTAAAGCAGCAGAAGATGCAACAAAAGCAATCGATGCAGCAACAACAAATGCAGCTGTAGATACAGCAAAAGGTACTGGAATTACAGAAATTGGTAAGGTTAATCCAGTTGCAAAAGAAAATGCAAAAGAAGCTATTGGGAATGCATTAACAGCTAAGAATAATGAAATCGATGGTCGTAAAGATTTAACACAAGCAGAAAAAGATGCGGCTAAGGCTGAAGCTAAGAAATTAGCAGATGCAGAACTTGCAAAAGTTAATGCTCAACCTGATAATGCAGAAACGGCTGAAGCAGCGGCAGCAGCACAAAAACTTGTTAACGATGCAGAAGATAAAGGTGTTGCAGATGTAACATCTGTATACCCAATCGCTAAAGAACAAGCGAAAAAAGCTGTAGCAGATGAATTAGCCAACAAAGAAAAAGAACTTGATGCTCGTAAAGATTTAACGACAGAAGAAAAAGAAGCGGCTAAGAAAGAAGCACAAGCCCTAGCTAAAAAAGCTACAGATGCCATCAATGGTCAGCCAGCGATTGCAGATACCTCAGATAAAGCAACAGCGGCGCAAAAAGCAGTAGACACAGCTAAAGATAAGGGTGTTGCGGAAGTTAAAGCAGTAAATCCAGAAGCGAAAGTTAAACCAGCAGCTAAAAAGGCAATTGAAGATAAATTAGCGAAACAATTAGAAGATATCGCTAATACACCAGATGCAACTGACGAAGAAAAAGCAGAAGCAGTTAAAAAAGCAACAGATGCAGCTAACAAAGCTAAAGAGGCAGTTGATACAGCAACAACAGATGCAGCAGTTAAAACTGAAAAAGATAAGGCTGTTGGAGAAGGAGATACTAAAGGTACAATCGATCAAGCAGTTCCTGTTGTAGAAGACAAACCAAATGCACGTAAAGCAATTGATGCGCAAACAGAAGCTAAGAAAAAAGAAATCGATGCTCGTACAGACTTATCTCCTAAAGCTAAAGAAGTTCTTAAAGCTAAAGCAGATAAAATTGCAAAAGAAGCTAAGAAATTAATAGATGCTGCGACTAAAGAAGCTGATGTTAATAAGATTGAAGAAGCAGACCGTTCAGCAATTAGAGCAGTTGGAGATGTAAATAGACCAGTCGATAAAGTTCTAGTAAAAGATCCAAGTGCATTAAAAGATGAAGAAAAAGCTAAAATCTTAGAAGAGGTTAAAAAAGTTAACCCAACAGCTAGAGAAGTTAAATATAATGACGAAGGTAATATTGAAGTTACTACAGAAAATGGTGACAAAGGAATTATAATCCCTTCTAAATTAGTTAAAACACAGGATGATTTAGATAATGGTAAAGGCGGAAATGATATTAACAAACCGTTGGATAAAGTTATCGTAAAAGATCCGGCTAATTTAACACCAGAAGAAAAAGCTAAGATTATAGCTGCAGTAGAGGCTGTAAATCCAAATGCTATTGTAACGATTGATGAAAATGGATCAGTTTCAGTATCTACACCAGAAGGAAGAACTTCAGCAATTCCAGCGACTTATTTAGTAAGAACTCAAGAAGACGTAGCTAAAGCAGGAGCGGGAAACAGTAATATTGTTAAACCAGCAGATAAAGTAGTTGGTGAAGCAACAGATCCAGCAGCACAAGCTAAAGTTGAAAAGAAACTAAGAGCGTTAAACCCTGAAGCTAAATCTGTTAAATTTGATGGCAAAGGAAACGCAACAGTTACTCTAAATGATGGAACTACTGCAACAATTCCAGCGGAAGATTTATTCAAGTCAGAAGCGCAGGCTAAAGAGCCAAACGCAGGAAATGACATCGTAAAACCAGCGGACAAAGTAGTAGTTGATCCAGCCAAAGGAGTAGACGAAGCAGCTAAGAAAGCAATCGAAGAAAAAGTTAAAGCAGTAAATCCGGGTGCGACTGTAGTAGTAGACGACAAAGGAAACGCAACAGTAACAACACCAGAAGGTAAGACAGCGGTAATTCCAGCATCAGACTTAACTAAATCACCAGAAGAAGCAGCAAAACCAAACGCAGGAAACGACGTTAACACACCAGCGGACAAAACTGTAGTAGCAAATCCAGATAGCTTAACTCCAGAAGAGAAAAAAGCAATCGAAGACAAAGTGAAAGCAGTAAATCCAGGAGCAACAGTAGTAGTTGACGACAAAGGAAATGCAACAGTAACAACAGCGGATGGTAAGAAAACAGCGGTAATTCCAGCATCAGCATTAACTAAGACAGCAGAAG
>NZ_DBHIVL010000128.1:0-2797 GCF_057271695.1 Centipeda sp. (in: firmicutes) | reverse complement strand
TGCACCAACATCTGCACCAACATCTGCACCAACATCTGCACCAACATCTGCACCATTAGTTATGTAATCCGGCAATGTTATTTTGTAGAGTGTTGTCTTCTTGGTTCCTGCCTTAAAATCTAACCAACCCCGCTGCTTGAGTCTGTTTTTGGCGACGGTAATCGCATGACAGCTGTTGATTCCTGTAAGTGTTTGCAAACGTCTGTCGGAACATCCGAACCATTCGCGCCACATCAGCGAATTGTCTAGCAATAAAAGCCTAAACCACATCACTTGATCTGTTGCGGGCATCGGGTCTGCCGAAGTATCTTCGCCAAACGCTTTCAGCCAATCCATTAGCCTCATCATGTTTATTCCGCCTCCTTTCTATGTGTTTCAACCACGTCGATCAGTCAGCAGATTCTACCCAATCCACAACACCGTCGTGCACAAGCTGCCCGATTTCCTCGAACGACCAAATCACGGAAGGATTTTTCACGTCCCACGCGTCCGCATCCATATGGCAGCGACACCACACAACAAGCTCGTTCTCATGTGTCCCGTGATACGGATTCACCAAGAGACTCAGGAGACCGACGGACTGATATGCCCGTGTTTGACCGAGATACTTGACATAGGTGCTGCGCCCCTTTGCGTTCTTCATCTCCCTTTTTGTAAACCCGTACTCCGTCAATCGCTCCAAATCATTGACCACAAACAAATCTCTCACCTCCTATTTTTCTTCCGCAGACCATACACATCCGCGATCCGCTCATCAATCCGTACCGGCTCGATGATGTACCGTCTCAGAAACTCCTCCTGCCCGATGCTGTGTATCTCCGTGTGATGTTCCCTGCAAAGAGGAAGCGCACGCATCCCGATGTGGCAGATCTCCTTGCGGTCGCGCCCCATCCCGACAACATCACAGTGATGCAGGTCTGCGTTCCTGCCGCAGACCGCACACCGCTTGTTCATAAGACACGCCCACACATAGCGCGGAATGTCCTCTGCCAGCTGATAGAGCGGTTCTCCTACGTCCACGCCGTGAAGCAGACAGAAGTCAATGAGGTACGTGATAAAGAGCCGTGCGGTCGTCATGTCGCAGTCAGACAGCGAGAATGTCCTTCTGAGCGTTTCCGCCTCTCCCACGAACATGAGCTTTAGCATTTCCTTCATCGCCTCCACAGGCGTATACCCCCACCATGCCCCGATGTAGGCGATGAGGACATAGGCTTTCTTTCGCTGCTTTGCGCTGATACGGCGTTTGTCCACGAACTCCACGCCGACGCTCTCATGACAGCCCTCGGGCTTTCTCTGCCCTGCTGGATAGGGGACATAGACCATTGCGCCCCCGTCCGCTTCTTTGACAATGTGTCCGATGAGAATCATCAAACGGCAATCTGCTGAACGTCGCTATGGTCCGCCACAAGGCGCACGGGCGAATCCTCCGTCTGTGCGCTCTCCTGCTCCGCATCGCCAAACAGCCCGCCCTGCCCGCGATGTCCTTCCAGATAGCGCACCGCCTCTTTCTGCAAGATGCGCAGATGTGCGGATGTCGGGGTATCGCAATAAAAAGGCGGCGCAGGAAGGTGTTCCTTAGCATCGAAACACCCCGGCTGCATCTCCTCCTCCTTCACATCCATAAGATTGAGCAGCGGCGTATTTATCGTGGTCGTCGTCATTGAATTTGGCATACGATATTCAAAGGTGATGATAGCGGCATCACGCCCTGAGGAATCCTCTGAGAAAGCGACCCCCGTCGGTTTTACGCGTTTGGCGTATTGTCCGGGATCAAGTTCGAGAATCTTGCATACATCAACGCAGAGTGCGGCAAGTGCCTCCCAAAAGCAATGCTCCGGAGGTTCTTCAAACGTCGACTTGTGCGTGCTGATAAGACTGTCCTTGTTCTCCTTCTTGGCATACTCAAAAATGAGCGTTCCTTTCTTCTCTTTGATTTTCTTGACAGTGATGTTCATGATGGTCCTCCTTTATGCGATATAGACCTCTGCGCCTGTTTCCTGCTGTACCAGCTTCTTGAACCGCTCCGCATCGCTGTTATTATCCGAGAGATGCAGGAGATAAATTTGCCGCACCTTCGTCATGTCATTCGCCCGCAAAAGGTCGAGCAGGGTGTCGATGCTCATGTGCGTTCCTGCGACACGTTCGGCGAGTGAGAACGGGATTTTCTCATCCCTCACGTTCCCGAGCATGATGTCCTCTGCGTAGTTCGCTTCGATCATGATGTGTGTGAGTCCCGTAAACGTGTATCTCACATACGCGCTGTCGGTGATGTAGATAAGCCGCTCGCCCGTCTCGGTCGATGTCACCTGATACCCGTAGCACGGCACGTCATGCTCTGCCTCGAAAGGCAGGATACGGAAGGTGCCGATGGGATGTTCCTTGCGCTCGGTGAGTTCCTGCACGCCCTTGTAACGCGCTGCCACGTCGGCGTTACTGTAGACCGTCATGCCGCGCTGAATAAGTTTCGGGATTGCCGCCGCATGATCCCCGTGACGGTGCGTCACAAGACAGGCGTCAATTGTGCTCGTCCGAAACCCGCAGCCGGTCTGGATGCGTTTGAACGGAATCCCTGCGTCAAGGAGGAGTCGGGTACGCCCGTCTCCGATGAGATAGGCATTTCCGCTGCTCCCCGACGCGAGTATCTTGATGTCCATTAGAAGTTCATGCCTGCGTAAAGCCCTACGCTCGGCGGGGCGGAGACAGGTGCTTTGGCGGCTTCCGTGGGCGCGGCAGGTACGGCTTCGACGGGGGCAATAGGCACGGATGCGGCGGGCGGTGTCGCTGCTTTTTTGCGCGG
>NZ_DBHIVL010000127.1:0-2822 GCF_057271695.1 Centipeda sp. (in: firmicutes) | reverse complement strand
GTATCCTGATTCAGGGTGAGGACGGTATCCCCGTCGCCAACGCTCGGTCCAAGGTCGAACTTGATCGTGCCGAAGTTCCTGAGGCTGCCGACGCGAGCGCCCTTGCTCTTGATGGCAAGGATGTTGCCCGTGGCTGCCTTGTTGCCGCCGACGAGATCACCCGTCACGGTGACGTCGGCGTTGTTCGTGCCGTCGCCGATGGCGATGGTGTTGTCCGTGGTCGTCCCCGTGCCGTTTGCAAAGCCGCCGTAGACGCTTCCCCCAACGCTGCCACGGAGGAGGTTGACGGTGTTGCCCGTGGCTGCGCCACTTGCGGAGGCGTGGGTCAGTGCGCCGCCCTTGAGGTCGTGCGTCACGATCACGCTTGCGCCGTTGAGAACGATGGTGTTCTCGGTGGCATTTCCTGCCTCGGTGCGGACATCTGCGCCGTAGCCGTCCATAACCGTGCCGCCTTCGAGGATGAGTTTGTTCGCTACCGCGTCGCCCGTCTTCTTGTAGCCGTCGATGCCGTCGCCCGCCGTAAGGTTCTGTGCGATGCCGCCGTAGGCCGCCGTGGTGATACTACCGCCCGTCACGGTGAGCTCGTTCTTTTCGACCTTGTTGCCAATTTTGCTGCGCCCGCCCCATGCCTCGGTATGCGTGCCATCGCCCGCGCTGTAGGTCGGATGGTTGTTCGCGAAGCGGTAGCCTGTGACATTGACGCGTTTATCCTGTGCTGTTTTGTTGTCTGTATTCAAAACATACTCATAGTCGCCCTCTGTCTTTGCATTCCGCGCGCGTACCGCATCGTAGTTCGTAAAGGTGACGTTGTTCGTGCTGTGCAGGAGGGTGAGGATACGATCCGTCGTGGGGCTTGCCGTGATGGTGTCAAGGTTCTTGAGCGTCATCTTCGACCAGTCAATCGTGGTGCCCCCGCCGTTCGTGAGCGTCAGGAGGGTGTCGCCCACGCTGACGTTGTGCGCCACGTCGAAGTTGACGTTTTCAAAGTTCTTGACATCCACAGCACTCGTATTTCGGCTGTTGACGTTCAGCGTGTTGCCCGTGGCATCGCTCTTGTTGCCGCCGTAGACGGTGCCCGTGATGGTGGTATCCGAAGCGACGGCATCCGCCGCACTGCCGAGGTTGACCGTGTTGCCCGTCGTATGACCGGAGCCGTTCGTATAGCCGCCGTAGATATTGCCCATCATAGCGCCCGTGACGGTGACGGTGTTCCCCGTCGCATTGCCGTTTTTCGACCAGCCGCCATAAATCAATGCATTCGTCGTATTTGATATCGTGTTCTTCAGGACGACTTCGTTGTGCGTGGCATCGCCGGCGATCGACTGGGTGTATCCGCCGTACAAACTACGTCCACTAATATCCAGCCCCTCGACCGTCAGCACATTGTGCGTCGTCGTATTGCCAAGCGTCGATGTCCCTGCGTAGATCGCCCCCCCATACGGTGCGGTCGTCGCGGGCAGTGCATGATAGACTCCATTGCTCTCATCATCCGCACTTGGCGTATTGTTGTTGTATGTTATCGTTGCATTCTTAAATTGGTTTCCCTCAAAATAGAGCTCGGTCGCTGTCACCGTGCTCGCTTCAGGTGTCGTTGTATTGGCGCGTATCCCATACTCAAAATTCCCGGCGTTCGTCCTTTTAGCGGCGACATCATAGTTGCTGAGATCATATAGGGTAGCCCCTGTGTACAGCGTCACCCTCTTGGTGCCGCGTGCGCCGGACATCCATGCGGCGGCGTTGTCGACGCTGATATTTCTCCAGTCAAAACGCAGCCCAACGGTCTGTATATAAAGCATCGTATCCCCGGAGTGGATGTCACTCCCGAGGACGAACTTCATCTTCTCAAAGTGGGCAATGTAATACGCCGCGCTGTTCTTCGCCGTCACCTTCAGCGTATTGCCCTGCGTATCGTCTGCCTCCGTTGCTCCCGACTTGGAGCTGTATCCGCCGAATATACGTGCATAGCCGTGCATTCCAGAACCCGTCGGCCCTGCTGACCCGCTCAGGGTGACGGTGTTCCCCGTCGCCTTGCCGTTTTGCGAGTAGCCGCCATATACAGTAAGGAAACCACCGCTAAAGTCCGGCATGTTTTTCAGAATGACTTCGTTGCCCGTGGCATCGCCGGACCCCGCCTGCGTAACTCCGCCGAACACATTGTGCCCATAGACATCCAGCCCCTCAATCGTCAGCGTATTACCACGTACGTTCCCGAGACCCGTGACAAGCATGCTGATCGCTCCGCCTTCAAGCGGACCGACGGGCAAAGTGTCCCCGGCACGATAGGACACATGTTGTCCCGTCACATCTGCCGCATGTGCGTAACCGGAAAACACCTGCCCCCCCCCCGCGGACAACGCGAATGCGATGAGAAGTGACAGCTGCCGTCTGTTCTTCATTCCGTGAAACATGAGAGTTTCCCCCTTCATACCATTCCGTTTTACCGATCAAACTTTAGGGAAGCACGGATGCCTTCGGCACTGTCCTCTTGATGTATCTGTTTTCGCCCTGCCTGCGCCCGCGATCCTCCACATAGCCCTTGCTATGTGGAGGTTTGTCTCCTGGACGGGACAACAATCTACAGCAATTCGACAGACGTCGTTGTATCCGTGTCTTCTTTTAGTGCTATTGTCCCAAATATAATACTTTACGCATCTGTTGTCAAGATAATATGAAGGAAACACCTTGGATGTACAATCTAAGTGCAACACAATTTAACAAAAAAAAGGACTCATAACGAGAAATCTCCTGTATCATGGTGTTAGCCAACAAAACCAGGAACAGAGGAGCACCGCTATGAGCCACTACCATCATCTTACCATTCT
>NZ_DBHIVL010000126.1:0-2975 GCF_057271695.1 Centipeda sp. (in: firmicutes) | reverse complement strand
CGCCCCGAGCAAGAGGGCACGCCCTCTTGCAACACCCATCAAACGCTCGCCGCTGGGCAGAGGGGAACGGGTCCGTTCCCCTTGCATGAAAGCGTCTGGGGTCGGTCACGCGTCAAGGTCAAGCCGCTTCGCGGTCGCGCATCCGCGCGAACCTTGACACTTCAAAGCGGCGAAGCAGTGATATTTTGTGTAAATCAATATTGACAAAACACTATAGCTTTGTTATACTGTATTTGTCAAAAAGAATTTACACAAAACACAAGGAGGCGCGTACGATGTCAAGAGTGGTTGACTACAGCACTTTCGCCAGATCGATCAACAAAAGCAAGCGTAGCAAGCTCGTCGGGTTTGTGCATGAATGGAAATCCTACAAGCGTATACCAGAACGCATGATACAGGTCATGGTCATTTCCGGATGGATAGAATACGAAAAGCCGGAAAAGGAGCGGAGACGCGACAGCGGGGAAATCAGAGCGTTTATCAAGATTCAAGACGATATTGTGTATTTTGTTTTTGACAAACTTGGAGACGACGGCAAGGAAGAGTTCTCCCGCACCCTCATCGACGAGGAGGCTATGATGTTCCTCGGCGCGACGTTCGACTGCGATCAGGCACCGCAACACGCACAAATCACAAAGAAGGACGGAACGCCATTCGCGGGCTTCAACGGCGGGCGCAAGAAGAAGGAGTTGACCGACGAGGAGAAGGCGCAAATCCTTGCGATGCGCGAGGAAGGGAAGAACGTCAACATCATCGCGCGGGAACTGCACATCAGTAACCGCATTATATCGGAATTTGTCAAAAACAATTAAGACAAATAACGATATTGAGAGATACATCCCGCCCGCCATCGTTCCCCTTCTCAAACACATCTCACAGCCCGCAGGAGCGTTTTTCTACTCCAACGCATATAGAACCATGCACGCAATAAAAAAAGCCCCTTATCGGGGCTTCTGGGGCTTCTGGAGACTATCAGCAGATATATGCACCCACATCCGCGCGCCACTTGAAAAGTATCTGCGCAACGGGATTAAACGCCTTTTCCTCAGCTTCAACATGAACCAAGTCACCCGTTTCAACATCATCGAGCTGTAGCCGCTTGCGATACTCTTTGAAATCACCGCCAAATGTAACGAGCCGTCGCCTAAAAATCGCAGAATATAGTTCTACCAAGGCTTTCGCCGCTTTTTCTTTATCCTTGATTTTCAAGATTCCGTCCATCTTCACGGGGTACTTTGCGACCTCGGCGACTGCTTTCGCCGTCCCTCCCTTGATGTTCCGCACATCGACAAGCGGGTCATAATCCACGCCAAGCGCGGCACGCCAGAGCACCGTCCAGTCCTTTTGCTTGATGTACCCGTTCTTGAAGTAAGTCGGGCGAACCTCCAAAATTGCGTGTATGTGCGGGTGGAAGTCGTCGCGATCTGCGTTATAGGTGATCTCCTCGGCTTTCATGTAGCCCAGCAGATTCTCCTTCAGTTTCTTTGCCGGCGCAAAGGTCTGGTGCTTGTCCACGATGTACTTAAACGCCTTGTTCAGCCTGTCTATCGTTTCCCGCAGCACATCCCCGCGGACGTTTTCAACGGTGAGCGTCACAAAGATAAACCGCGCCTTTTTCTCGGCGAGGATAGCGTCTGTGACAGCCGATACCTGCGAAAATAGCTTGAGCGACCGTCGCCAGTTACACATTGGGCAAACACGAATACGGCAAAAATTCCCCTGCTTTAATCGGCGATTCCCTTCTGCGTCTTGCAAGAACAACAGCTCATCAGCACATTCCTCTAAGTCCTTCATCCGCGATTCAGACAACAAGTGACCGTGCTTTTCGCCCAAATGAAAAAGCTCGATAAGCCCAATCTTTGCCATTCTATGCTCCCTCCATGGGCGCTTGCGCCCCGTCGCGCTTACGTCCTCTAAGAGTTCTCCCGTTTCCGTGATGGTCTCACATAATTCAGCTCCACAACATTTGTCACGATTTTTCTTGTCAAAAGTTACGGTTTTTGATACAATCGTCATAGCAAGTAACCTCCTGCGGGGGGTTCTAAAAGCCCCTCTCTGTTGTGTTGATTTCTCGACAATCTCATCATAGCAAAAGACGGGCTTTTTTGCTACCTTTTTTTCTACTTTTTTTCAGGGAAAAAATAGCAACAAACATAATAACCGCGCGGGTTGGCGCGGTTTTTTATTTATGTCTTGTAAGCCGTAAGTATCAAGAGAAGGAGAAAACCCCATTTTTTGACCGTCCAAAAACGGCAAATTTGTCAAAAAGAATTAGCACAATTCTAAGTGCCGCAGAACGGCAAATTTGTCAAAAAGAATTAGACAAAAAAACAACAAAAATTCGACCCTCTGAATGGTCGAATCAGCGAACGAAGGTGAGCGGAAAAATCGCCCGATGAAATCGGCTGCACACACGAGTTTCTCACGACCGCCACAGGCGGTTTTGAGAAACTCCTAAGTGTGCGCAGAATAAATTTTTAGCAGATTCTGTCCCGATCGGCGACATGGTCGCTAATTTTTTTCGCCGCGCATCGCTCCGATGCCGGCGAAAAAACGCATAGAAATCTCCACGCGTGGAGATTTCTGTAAATGCGCATTCTCGATTCTGGGGCGACGGCTTATTATCTTCCACACCATCGCACCCTATCGGATTCCGCTCACGCGAACAACGGCGCGGCGACAGGTGACTACCACGCCGACATTCACGCTCGACCTTCAAAACGGTGCAACACCTTGCGCCGCTTGAAGGTCATTGACTACCTCTGCTATAATCAAAATAAGCAAATGTTTAGTCGCCGCCAGACAGCGCGACACATCAAGTAGGTCTGGGTTCAAATGTTCAGTCGCCGCTAGACAGTGCGACACATCAAATAGGTCTAGGCTCAAATATCAATCCCTCGCTTTTTAGCGGGGGATTTTTTATGCAACAACTACACGGAAAAAGATAGATCGCGGGGCTGTCTGCCCCGCCGCCC
>NZ_DBHIVL010000125.1:0-3083 GCF_057271695.1 Centipeda sp. (in: firmicutes) | reverse complement strand
GCGGGCAAAAAAGATGCGTCAAGATGGCGTGGCTGAATTTATCAGTGCTTCCTTATGTCGCGAAGTTATGCGAAGAAGCGTCGATACGCATCAAAGAGGAAGAGTGCGCCCGCCATGCCAATGGTAACGAAGCTGGCGCGTGTCACGATCATCATCTGGAACGCGGAGAGCCGCTCGACCGCTTGGCGACGCACGTAGGTCAGTCCGAGTGAAGCCGTCAGCAGTACATACATTGTGAGTGTGAGGCTGTCCAGCTCCTCCCATGCCGCCAGTACGACCATGACGGTGAATGCCATGAGGATGAGAAGCATATAGTCCTTCCCCGGAGGGCGCACCGGTTTCGGCTTTTCCGCCGGTGTAATTTTCTGTTGCAGTTTTTTTAACATTTTTGCCATAGCTGTCCGTCCTTTTGTTTATTCATTCCTGTAACTGCGTAAGTATAACATAGAAAAAACTTTACTGCCATATGGTTTTTTGCGGGGGGCAGTGTTATAATCGAAAATAGATGAAGGAGAGTCTCATTGATTGAGGCTGAGGGAACCCTTTGTTTGATCTTTTATGGAGGGAACTGAGAATGTCGGTAGCAAAGAAAATTGTGCTGAGCATCGGATTCCTGGTCGTCATGTTCGGCGGTTATGGATTCTATGCGAATCACGCAAGCAGTGTTCTCAACAACAATACGGTGAGCGTGTTTGCGTGGGCGCATGTTCTCAATGTGGGCGGTCAGGTGCAGGCTCTCTCGGCGGAGGGGCGCGAGTTTGAGCTCATGCGCATTACCGCACCGAATGAGGAGGAACGCCAGCGGGCGACGGGGCGGCTCTCCCAGCTCACACCGAAGCTGAACAAGGCATACGATGAGTATGAAAAGGCGATTCAGGAGGCGCCGTTCCAGAACGAGGCGGATCGCGCGCAGAAACTCGCACGGCTCGATAAGCTCAAGCAGGAGCGCAAAAATTATGCCGATGTGCGCCAGCAGGCAACAGAACTCATCAACACGGGCGATCAGGCGGGCGCGGTAAACCTCGCGTTCAACGAGCAGTCCGATGTCTACAAGCGTATGACGGACATCCTTGAGGAAGATAAGGCGGACAGCGTTCGCCTTGCGCGTGCAGAGATGGCGTACAGTGAGGATGTGTTCTCGGGCGTAAAGCTGATTACGATTCTCTCTCTGGTTGTAGTGGTCATCCTGTCGATCGTCACACTTGTCCTGCTGCTCAAGAGCATCAAGGCTTCTGTGGATACGATTCTTGAGGGAGCGCGTCATATCGCTGGTGGAGACTTGCGTTCAAAGATCATGTTGGACGGTGATGATGAGTTTGCACACATTGCCCATCAGTTCAACACGATGGTCGAAAGCATGCAGAAGATGATCCGCAAGATCAAGACGACGGCCTCGGATGTGGCGGGCTCCTCCGAGGAGCTGACGGCGAACGCCAATCAGTCGGCGCAGGTGACGCAGAACGTCGCGCAGTCCATCACCGAGGTCGCCGAGGCAGCGGAGCAGCAGATCCAGAGCATTGACAAGAGCCGCCTCACGGTGCAGGAGTTCCAGCGCGGACTTGAAGAAGCGATTACGAATCAGCGACGTGCACGCGAGCAGACGCAGGCGACGGCGGAGAAGGCTGCAGAGGGCAACGCCTTCGTGCAGACGACGGTCGAGCAGATGAACTCGATTGCGCGCACCGTTCAGCAGACGGGCGGGATCGTCGGCAAGCTCGGCGAGCGTTCAAAGGAGATCGGCAACATCGTCGAGATCATCTCAAGCATCTCGGGACAGACCAATTTGCTCGCACTCAACGCAGCGATTGAGGCGGCGCGTGCGGGCGAGCACGGGCGCGGCTTTGCCGTGGTCGCGGAGGAGGTCAGAAAACTCGCGGAGGAGTCACAGAACGCCTCCCAGCAGATCTCCGAACTCATCCGCAGCATTCAGGAGGAGACAGATCGTGCGGTCGCCTCGATGGCGGAGGGGCTGCGCGAGGCGGAGACAGGCAAGGAAAATGTCACCGCAACGGGCGAGACATTCTCTCTCATTCTAAGCATGGTCGAGGATGTCAAGACGGCATCGCTCGCCGTCAGCAAACGCGTCCTCGAACTGCGTGAGAATATGAACTCGATCATCGAGGGCTTGGGTGTCGTGGATGCCTCGGCAAAGGGCATCGGCAGCGAGTCGCAGAACGTCTCTGCCGCCACTGAGGAGCAGGCAGCGGGCATGGAGGAGATCGCATCCTCGAGCCGCAGCCTTTCTGATATGGCAAACGATCTGCAGAGTGAGACGGATAAGTTCAAGGTGTAATTGCTCAGGGAGTCCGTGGTTGAAGGAGTTCTTCAACACGGACTCTTTTTATTTGTGCGAAAATATGGGTTCTACTCCCAAGGAATCACTGATAATTTCAATCCCGCCATCTTGACGCATCTATTTTCGCCCTGCCATCGTCAATAAATCCTCCACATAGCTTTGGCTATGCGTCCGGTTTACCTCCTTGTTCGGACAGAAAAATCTACGCCAATCTGAGGGGCTATTTTATCAGCGATTCCTGTATTCTTTGATTTACAAGCATATAACAACTATAGCACAACTATAGTGATAACTTGCTCTATAGCTTGCACAATATCTGAATTTGATTTATACTAAGCATATCAATTGTGGGAAATCCCACTTCCAGAATGGAGGTAAATGATGCAAGCTGTGATCAAAGGACGCTATCAAGCTCATTTGGATGCAAAGAAGCGTCTGACATTGCGTGGTGCAAAATATGATTATTATGAAGTCCAGGAATATGATAACGGCATTATCCTGTTAGAGCCGCGTGAGTTGATACGTCCAGCAGAAATATCAAAGCATACTCTGCAGATGATGGATGAATCGATTCGCAATCTGAATGCAGGCAAAGTTTCTGCACCGATTGACCTCTCCGGATTCTGAGTATGGATTTTTCGATTCATATGGGTATTCCTGAAATGCTTGATCTGTGGATGCGTCTGCACAAAGAGAGCGTGGATGGAAGCATCTCAAAAGCAGATGCAAATCTGTGGCGAATTGTCAAGTCAAGTGCAACACCTTATTGAAAAAGACTTCATAAGGA
>NZ_DBHIVL010000124.1:0-3214 GCF_057271695.1 Centipeda sp. (in: firmicutes) | reverse complement strand
GGCGATTAATGGTTGGATCAAGGCCGAACTCTTTACAGATTTCCATATTACTTCGTCGGAGAATGTCCCCGCTCAGGTATCCGACTACATCCGCTTCTTCAACGAGGAGCGCCCTGCATATGCCCTTGGATACCTTACGCCGAAGCAGTATCGTGACCGCACTCAAGTCTGCCCGCGAGGAAAGCGAGAAGCAGGGCACCTACATATTGGACTGGAATCGTGAGGCACGTATCGTATTTCCGCAAATCTCACGCATCGCCGTCGGGAGTGTACACGCCCCGGATCCGGCGGCGAATAAAGCGGCGTCTCTGCGTGAAACGCACATTGCGTTCGTATATCTCCAAGCCGATCTGGACGAAGCATCGCGTGTGCGTCTGACCGAATGGATTTCTGCCAAAGCACAGCATCGTGTAGAAGTACACTTCCTCCCCGAAGTCCCTGCAGCAGAGGAAAACAAGGGGACGTAATCCGTGTCTGAGGAAGAAATTCGTATATCGTAAAGAAAAAAACGGGACTACAACCGTTCAGATTGTGTAACTCGGTGTGTTTTCATGGGGAAGCGCATGAAAAACAAAGTGTACCTTTTTCCGGATAGGTTTCCAAGTTCATAACACACAGCAGAGATTCCACTCGCCCCACTTAGCGTTTGGAATCTCTTTTTTGTTGCAAAGAATCATTAGCCATCTTGCCCTCTCTTGTGTTATAATTTTCTTATATTTGAAACGTAGGAGGGAAGGCCGTTGTTTGCAAAGACCTATGGTGCGACGACCCTCGGGATAGATGGACGGATTATCGACGTGGAGGTGGATGTGTCACCGGGGCTGCCGGGCTTTGAACTGGTGGGGCTTCCCGATACGTCGGTGAAGGAGTCGAAGGAGCGGGTACGGACGGCGATTCGCAACTCCGGCATTCAGCTGCGGCAGGAGCGGGTGACGGTCAATCTTGCACCTGCCGATGTGCGAAAGGACAGTTCGGGGCTTGATCTGCCGATTGCCGTCGGACTCCTTGCATCCTACGGTATGGTTCCCGAGGCGGCAGTGCAGAGTGCACTGTTCTCGGCAGAGCTTTCCCTCGATGGGAACTGCCGACCAATCAGCGGCATTCTCCCGATGGCAATCACGGCGCGGGAACATGGGCTGACAGAGTTTTACGTTGCTCTCTCCAATGCAGATGAGGCACTCCTCATTGATGGTCTGAAGGTCTATGCAGTCGAAAACCTGGCACAGCTTGTGCGTCATTTGACAGGCGTAGAAACGCTTTCTCCTGCTGTGCCACAAGCAACAGAACAGAAAAAAGATGCTGCCTTCACCGATGACTTTGCGGACGTACAGGGGCAGTATCAGGCGAAGCGTGCGCTTGAGATTGCAGCAGCGGGAGGGCATAACGTCCTCATGGTCGGTGTACCCGGTTCGGGCAAGACGATGCTGGCGCGCCGCATGAGTTCGATTCTGCCGGAGCTGACGAAGGAAGAAGCCATCGAGATCACGAAGATTTACAGTATCTCGGGGCTGCTTGGCAAGGATACGGGGCTTGTGACGACGCGCCCCTTCCGCAGTCCGCATCATACGTCCTCGACGGTGGCGATGATCGGCGGTGGGAGTATCCCGCGCCCGGGCGAGGTGACACTCGCGCATCACGGCGTTCTCTTTCTCGACGAGCTGCCGGAGTTCAGCAAGAAGACGCTTGAGGTGCTGCGTGAGCCGATCGAGGATCGCCAGATTACGGTGTCGCGTGCGAACGCAACGCTGACCTTTCCCTCTAGTATCATTTTGGTCGCGGCAATGAACAACGTAACGTCGATAACGATACAATGTAATGATGAACGAGAGGTGGCGTGAAAACGTTGATAATCCACGCTTTCACTGATTTCCTGTAGATGAAGGTAGAGGAAACTATAGCATTAACTACTGAAAGAGACTTCTCTTTTAATCCTCCGGAAGCCGAGGCTTTTATGCACACTTGGGGGCATTTTATTTTTGTAGGTGTGAGCATGAGCAAAGAATTAGCGAATATGGAAAGCAACGATCATTTGGTGGAGCAAATCGCCGCTCTTATTGAAAATGCCAAACAGCATGTTGTTACTGTGGTCAACTCCACAATGATCGTTACTTACTATGAAATTGGACGCATGATTGTAGAGCATGAGCAAAAGGGTGCGCTGCGGGCGGAGTATGGAAAGAGCGTCTTAAAGGAACTCTCGAAAAATCTTACGAATCGCTTTGGCAGAGGATTCTCGGTAGATAATCTCGAGAATATGCGTCGTTTTTACATTACATATAGCAACGAAGTGATTTCCGAAACACCGTCTCGGGAATTGATCGCGCAGAAATCCGAAACAGTGTCTCGGATTTTTGAACCGCCTCCGACCAATTTGCAGACACTATCTGCGCAATTCACTTTGAGCTGGTCACACTATTTGTTTCTCATGCGCATCACAAATGACAAGGAACGCAAATTCTATGAAAATGAGGCTACAAACGAGCGATGGAGTCTGCGTGAGTTGAAGCGACAGTTCAACGCTGCTCTCTATGAGCGCCTGGCACTTTCTCGTGATAAGAAAGCTATCGCCGAGATATCCAAACAGGGCATGACTGTGGAACGTCCCGAGGACATCGTGAAAGATCCATACATCTTGGAGTTCTTAGGAATGCCCGAGGAGAGCCGCTATTCGGAGTCTGATTTGGAGCAGCGCATCATTGATGAATTGCAGCATTTTCTATTGGAACTGGGAAAGGGCTATACCTTCGTAGGTCGGCAGGAACGACTGACCTTTGATGAACAGCACTTCTATGTGGATCTGGTATTTTTCAATCGTCTGCTCCAATGTTTTGTCCTCATTGATCTCAAGATCGGCAGCATTACACATCAGGATCTAGGGCAAATGCAGATGTATGTGAACTACTATGATCGCAAGGTGAAACTGGCGACAGAGAATCCCACCGTTGGTATTCTGCTCTGCAAGGAGAAAAATAATGCCGTGGTAGAAATGACTTTACCGCGGGACAATACGCAGATTTTCGCCAGCAAGTACGAACTTGTCCTGCCGGACAAGGATGCTCTTATGCGGCTCTTGGAAAATAAGTTTAAGGATGAGGAATGATCCGGGTGTAAGGGTGCTGTGGTAAACTAAAGTTGTAACAGGAATGTCTAATGGGAAAGACCGAATGAAAGGGGATTCGATTCTTGTCACAACAACACTATGAACCAGAGTTCA
>NZ_DBHIVL010000123.1:0-3599 GCF_057271695.1 Centipeda sp. (in: firmicutes) | reverse complement strand
AGCTATGTGGAGGATTTGCCGACACAGTGCGGGCAAAAAAGATGCGTCAAGATGACGCAGCTGAATTTATCAGTGCTTCCCATATATAGGAATCAAACGGAAGGGAAACATTATGAGCGGAACATTCTACGGCATCGGCGTCGGCCCCGGCGACCCCGAACTCCTCACAGTCAAGGCAATCAAGGCAATCGAGGCGGCAGACGTCCTCATCGCCCCGAAGACAGAAAAGAAGGACGGCAGCGTCGCCCTTGAGATCGCGCGTCCGTATCTCAAAAAGGACATCGAAATCGTCTACCAAGTATTCCCCATGGTCAAGGACTTCGCCGAGGACACAGGCGCGTGGGAGGCGAACAAAGCCGAGATCCTTGCACTCCTGAACGAAGGCAAGAACGTCGCCTTTCTCACCCTCGGCGACCCCATGTTTTTCAGCACCTACATCTACGTCTTCCGCCTCTTGGAGCATGAGGACGTGGACATCGTCACCATTCCCGGCATCCCTGCATTCATCGCCATCGGCAGCCGCGTCGGCCGTCCCATCGTCGAGGGCAACGACGTACTCGCCATCATTCCAGGTACGGCGGAGCAGGAGCGGCTTGAGGAAGTCATGGCGGTCGCGAGCAGTGCCGTCGTCATGAAGGTCTACCACAACTCCGCCGAGATCATCGACCTCCTGCGCCGCAACAACATGACGAGAGAAGCGGTACTCGTCAGCCGTGCGGGACTGGACGATGAGAAGATCATCTACGACCTTGAGGCGCACGTGGACGAAAAACTCAACTACCTCTCCACGATTCTCACGCGAAGGAGCTGATGATGATGAAACATTTGGCTCTTGTATTCCTCGCAGCGTTCACCCTCGTTCTCACCGCATGCGGTGCTCCTGTCGCAGAGCAGACGACGCAGGGCGGCTATGCGACGATCACGGACGACAACGGACGTACGGTCACCTTTGACAAGAAGCCGGAGCGTATCGTCGTCACCTCCGCGTCCTTCCTCGAACCCCTCTACGCCGTTGGTGGCGAGGTCGTCGGCCGCCCCGACTCGAAATCGCACATTCCCGACGCGGCGAAGGACGTTCCGAGCATCGGCAGGGTCTACCAGATCGACGCAGAGAAGGTGCTCGCCCTCACCCCCGACCTCGTCATTCTCAACAAAGGCATGAACGAAAAACTCGTCGAAACCCTTGCGGTGAACAACATCAAGACACTCGTCCTCGACATGAAAAGCTACGAGGACGTAAAGCGCGAGATCGGCATCTTTGCCGCACTCACAGGCGAAAAGGACAAGGGTGAGACGCTCGTCCAAACGATGGAAGCAGACATCGCAGCCGTCCGTGCGTCCATTCCGCAGGAGAAGAAGCGCGTCGCCATCATTCACAGCACGGGACAGGGACTCTCCGTCCAACTCGATGGCAGCATCGCGGGCAGCATTGCCGCGATGCTCGGCTGGGAGAACACCGCGAGCGGTATGCCCGCCCTCGACAAGAACCCCGACGCCGCACCCTACAGCATGGAGACCCTCGTCGCGCAGAACCCCGACATCATCTTCGTCACGAGCATGGGCGAGGAGGCGGAGATCCGCGCCTCGATGGAGGCGATGTTCGCAGGCAGCCCCGCGTGGCAGAGCGTCGGCGCGATCCGTGATGGCCGCGTCTACTATCTGCCGCAGGATCTCTTCCTGTTCAGCCCCGGCATCGAATACCCCGACGCAGTGAAGTACATGGCGAGGCTCGTCTATCCATGAAAAAACGCATCCTGTTCCTCGTCCTCTTTGCCGCACTTGCGGTATTTGCCATGCTCCTCTCTGCCGCGAAAGGCTCGGTCGATATCCCCATCGGGGAGATCATCGGCATCCTGAGCGGCACATCGGGCGGGGCAAACGCCCAGATCCTCTGGAACATCCGTCTGCCGCGCACCATCGTCGCCGCCCTCGTCGGCATCAACCTCTCTCTTTCGGGTGCAATCCTGCAGGCGATCCTCCGCAATCCGCTCGCCGACCCGCACATCATCGGCATCTCGTCCGGTGCGGGTCTTGCGGGCATTTTTATCATGCTCATGATGCCCGGTGCGGCATGGCTCATCACCCCCGCCGCATTCGGCGGGGCGATGCTCGCCGCACTCCTCATCTACATCCTCGCGTGGCGGGACGGCATCCGACCGACGCGCATCATTCTCGCGGGGGTCGCCGTGTCCGCATTCCTCGGCGCGGGCATCTCGGCGATGATGATCCTCTACAGCGACAGAGTTCATAGTGCGCTCATGTGGATGGTCGGGGGACTCTCTGCGCGGAGCTGGCCGCACGTCGAGATGCTCCTGCCGTACACCATCGCGGCGGGGCTCCTCGCGCTCGCCGCCGCGCAGCGGCTCAACATCCTCCAGCTCGGCGACGACATGGCACGCGGCATCGGGCTTGCCGTCGAGCGCACGCGCATCCTCCTCACGGCGGTCGCCGCGCTCCTCGCCGCGAGTGCCGTCTCCGTCGTGGGGCTCCTCGGCTTCGTCGGGCTCATCGTCCCGCACGCCGCACGGCTCATGATCGGCTCGGACTATCGCTTCCTGCTCCCTGCGGCGGCGCTCCTCGGCATCGCCGTCGTCACACTCAGTGACACGGCGGCACGGCTGCTGTTTGCGCCACTTGAGCTGCCCGTCGGTATCATCATGGCAGTCGTTGGCGCACCGTTCTTTCTCTATCTTCTGAGGAGGCAGCTATGAGTGCGGGTATGACGGCGCGGAACCTCTGCGTCAAGATCGCGGGCAAGGAGATCCTGCACGGTCTCAGCGTCGATATCGCCGCCGGGCGGCGCACAGCCATCATTGGGCCGAACGGCGCGGGCAAGACCACCCTCCTGCGTGCGCTCGCGGGACTGAACCGCCGCTATACGGGGGAGATTCAGCTGGATGGACGCGAACTCGGCAGCTACGCCGAGAAAGAGCTTGCACGCGTGCGTGCCATTCTGCCGCAGGAACGTGCGGCGGCGCAGGGGCTGACCGTGGAGCAGCTTGTCGCCTACGGACGCTTTGCCCATGCGGGGCTCTTTCAGACGCGCTCGGACGCGGAGGACAGAGAGGCGGTCGCGTGGGCGATGGAGACCGCGCACGTCTCCGTGTTCGCGGAGCGCGAGGTGCATACCCTCTCGGGGGGCGAGCGGCAGCGCGTCTTTCTCGCCATGGCACTCAGCCAACGTCCGCGCCTGCTGCTGCTCGACGAGCCGACCACCTACCTCGACGTCGCGCATCAGCTGCGCGTCATGGATATTATCTCACAGCTCAACCGCATACATGGCATGACCATCCTCATGGTGCTGCACGACATGGCGCACGCCATGCAGTACGCCGACGACATCGTCCTCGTAGAGAGCGGGCGCGTCCGTGCGACGGGGACACCCGCCGAGGTGCTCACCGAGGAGCGCATCGCCGACGTATTCGGCGTTGCGGTCGAGATCTTTACCAACAGCCGCGGCATCCGCGTCCCCTCCCCCGTCGCACTCGTGGGGGAGTGAAAAAATCGATTGCATGAATCTTTGTTCTACGGTAAAATAAAGGAAACGCTGATAAAATGAAGTCCGTCAGATTGGCGTAGATTTTTTCGTCCGAACAAGG
>NZ_DBHIVL010000122.1:0-3839 GCF_057271695.1 Centipeda sp. (in: firmicutes) | reverse complement strand
TTTTTGCACAAAATTGAGGCTGCTGCACGTTGGTTTCGTGCAACAGCCCCTTTTTCTATGTCTTACACTTCGTCGTCGTAGACACTCGTGTCGTTGTTCTCGCTATGCGAGGAGGTTGCTGCCGCAGCCTGGAACGGGGCGGCACTGTCGTAGGTGGTCTGGACACCGTAGACGGTGGTATCGCTCTGTGTCTGGATGTAGAGCTCGGTGCCTGCGGGGAGGTCGATGTTCTTGCCGTGGACGAACGCGCCTGCGACAACACCAAGAGGTCCGAGGATGGCGATGCCCGCGAGCGATGCGCCCGCTGCCATGGCGAGGTGCTGCATTTCCTTCTTCGCCTCTTCGCCGATGAAGGTGGTGACATAGGTACCGTCAAGTGCCTTCGTGTTCTTGAAGTCGATGTCGACGGCGGCATTGCGGCCGAAGTTCTTCGCCTGTTTCACCTTCGTGACTGTGCCCTCGCCGCGCGAGCCCTTCGTGAAGACAAGGACATCACCGACGAAGACGTCCTCCGCGACCTGATACTCAATCGTGTCGCCGACCTTGAGGTTCTTCGCGTTGACGGGGGTTACAAGTGCGACCTTGACAAGCGTGTTTGCGGGTACGGAGATGGGTGTGACAGGAATCTCCTTCGTGCCGAAGGAGGCTTCGGAGAGGGCGGAGATGCGCTTTTGGAACGTGCCCTCGGCGGTTTTGCCGAGGAGTGCGATCTCCATCTCGCTGACGCGTTCCCGTACGGAGCGCAGGCTCGTCTCATGGTTGATGTTCCACTCAATCGCGTTGAGGTTCATGAGGACGGAGGGGCTTGTGCTGTTCGTATAGACCTCGTCGTAAATGGCATCGATTCGTGCCATGAGGCTGCCCGTACGGTGTTTGCCGTCATAGTCGCGCTCGAGCTTGTTGATGCGGTCGATGAGCGCACCGGTCTGCTCCTGTCCGTAGGTGTCCTGCTCGATGAGTGCGAGTTTCGACTGGACGGCGTTCGGCGGCTCTGCCGCGAGTGCTGTGCCGAATGACGTGAGTGCGAGTACGAAGGTCAGCACGAGTGCACAGATTTTCTGCTGCATGAGAGATCTCCTCCTATCTTTGCTGCTATTTCTTTGTCAGCAGCTCTTCAATGAAGTCTGCGATGCTCCTGAGAGGGGAAGCCGGCGTGTATTTCTGCGGTATATTCATTCCCTGCGTTGTACGCAGAACTTCTTTTGTATCATAGACTTCAACCTGTGCGGAAACGAACTGATATGTTCCCGCCTGTGGGTTGAGACGCGTGCGATAGAGATAGCGGCGGTTTTCGGCTGCCTTGACGACGGCGATGACGGCATCGCGCTCCGTATCCGAGACGCGGACAATGCTCGCGGCATCGACGTAGTAGCCCGTGTCATCCTCTGCGTCGACGAAGCGCATATCCTCTGCTGCTTCGCACACACCGAAATGCAGAACGAATGCAAGCGCGGCAAGCAATACGCCGGTCAAAAAACGCTGCATGATGTGGAATCCCTCCTTACTGATTCGGATTCATTATAGTGGAAAAAATTTTGTGCGTCAAATTTATATTGGATGAGGGGGAATGCGTTGCGTACGCGCTCTTTTCGGTTGCGAAAATTCCGTTTATGATGTAGTATAATAAACGATGAGAGCGATAAACCGCGCTGTTGCGCGGTTCGTCGCTCTCTTTTTGCGGATTTGCCTACACGTTGTCTACATCCTTTCTAGAGTGGACAAAAGGATGTAAAAAGCGTGATAGGCGCGTTACTCATTCGCCTACAAGCCGCGCAAAGATAGCGGCTGTCTCCTTCCTCATCTCATCGGTATCATGCGTATAGAGATTCTGCGTAATGGTCGCGTCGCTGTGTCCCAGACGGGCGGCAACGTCAACGGGGTTAGCCCCTGCCTCAATAATCATAGAGTTTCTCCAGTGTTATGTCAATCGCCCTGATTCGAAGGATGAATCGGGGCGTTTCTTTTGCTTCTAAGACAAACAATGGAGCAGGTTCAGAAGCTCCAAACAATCTCCAAGTCTCCCTTAGTTGGCTTTACAATGATTCTTTTGATGAGGGATTGCAGCATCACGCGCTTTGCCTCCATGTCCTCCGAGATCATGACGGAGGAACTTTCGGAGAGGATAGAGCGGGCTTCATCGATAGACAGGCGGTCGTCCTGATCCGGCTTTATGGTGTCCAGTGTTCTTTGCAGTGCGGTCTTCTCTTCTTGCAGCTTCTGTGTACGCTGTCCGATTGCATCAATTCCAATCGTGCCAAGTTGGTAGAGGTCGATGACACGTGAGATTTGTTGGTCGAGTTCGTCAATGCGCCGCATCATGCCAAGGCGATCATCTTCCAAACGATTGTCCTTTTTCTTTTTGGATTTTGCAACAATGGACTGAAAATAGGTGTTGTCATTGACTAGACGTTCCAGTTCATCCAAGACCTGTGTGTCAAGTGTATCAACAGGGTAGGTCGGGTTTTTGCAGTTCGGATCGATGGTTCTCTCCTTTGAGGATTTTGCGCGGGAGTAGCACTGATAGTATGAGCGTGGTCTTTTTTTTGATCCATGTCCAAGGTAATTCTTGCGGGCAAAATAGAGTGCGCCGCAATTTCCGCATACAAGCAGACCGCTGAGAAGGTGGGCCGCCCGAAAAGGCTTCGGTTTGCTTGCGGCAATGCGGGCACGGTCATTTAACAGGAGCTGTGTCCGCTGATAGGTTTCCTTATCAATGATTGGTTCGTGCTGTCCTGTGTACGTCTTTCCTGCCCATGAAACAAGACCGATGTAAATAGGTGTGGAGAGAATGGAGCGAATCATCGTATGATGTGTGTGCCGCCCGTATTTCTCATGAACGATTTCCTCGATGCGTGTCATGGGCGTTCCGGCAAGGAACATTGCATATACATCACGGACAATGATGGCTTCTGCCGGGTTGATTGTCAGTCGGCTGTCTTCGTAGTCATAACCGAAGGGGCGATAGCCGCCGCCATGAAAAAATCCCGCCTTGGCGCGCCCGATGCGTCCCATTGCCATACGCTCTTTGATTTGCTCGCGCTCTAACTGGGCAAAGACGGAGAGAATGCCGATCATAGCACGCCCGAAGGAGGAGGATGTGTCGAAGTTTTCCTGCATAGACACGAAATCGACATTGTGCGAAAGAAAGACATCCTCGATCATGTAAAGCGTGTCCTTCTGCGAGCGGGATAGACGATCCAGTTTGTAGACGAGCACACAGTCAATGCGTCCTGCGTCAATGTCGGCAAAGAGTTTTTGCAGTGCGGGACGCTGTGTGTTTGAGCCGGAGAAGCCGGGATCGGTGTAAACGTCGTAGATTGCCCAATCCTTCGCCTTGCAGTAGGAGGTGAGCCGTTTTCTATGGAATATCCTTCCTGTGCCTGCTCCTGCGTTGAAACGCGGATATAGATGGCTACTCTTTGTGGCATAAGACCTCCTTGTTATAAAACGCATGTTCCCTTACAACTTGTAAGAAAGCGGCGAATCCGATGCAGTGGGTTCGCCGCTTTTGTGCTGTTCGATGAACGGAGATGATTTGTCGGCGATGACAAATCATTGAGTAGGAAAGCATTTCTTTACAACTTGGAAGAAAACGCGAGATTTTCCTACTTTGGTATTCGCCTAGAAAAAAAGAGCCGATTTTTCCCAGTTGAGTTGTTTGGCATTTCCGAACAACTCGTTACTTGACTTTTTCACGAAAAAGTGTGCATTTACTTGACAAAATAAGTCAAGTATAAGTACATAAATCGGGAGAAAAGTAAAGGAGGGGATATGTTGATTGGATAAGGGGCTGTTGCACGAAGGTAAATTTATCTTTGTGCAACAGTCTATCTTTTCGT
>NZ_DBHIVL010000121.1:0-3959 GCF_057271695.1 Centipeda sp. (in: firmicutes) | reverse complement strand
TGACTTTATCTAAAATCCTTGCGAAGAAGTTGTCAACTTTATTTATACAACATCATTACGCTTTCAGCGATATCGAACACATGATAAAAGCAATCAGGGGATAATGTTTAATTGACAGTGTAAAAATAGCACTGTCTTTTTTGTGACTGAAACAAAATAAACCGAAACAATATATCGTTTGCAAGCGTGAGTTCTTTTATATTATAGAATATATGTTAGTTGTTTTACAGAAAATAAAACAAATTTTCTGGTTTACATAGCGGTTTTCTGGTTTACTTTGCTCTATGTTCTAAAAATATTGTGTTAAAATAATTGAATATAATATATAATAAATGTAAACAAAAGATAGCAATGTTAAAAAATAAAATAATAGTTAAGTTTTAATTAAAAATGGCGATTTTCATTGATTTTCTTCTTGTGAAATGTTATATATAAGAAATGCCGAAGTGGCGGAATTGGCAGACGCAGCAGACTCAAAATCTGCCGTTGGCAACAACGTGCCGGTTCGACCCCGGCCTTCGGCACCATATCAGATGATTTCCCTAAGAGTGAACACGATGCTCTTAGGGATTTTTTGATAAATGCGGGATTTTTCCCTGTGCAACGATTTATTGCGTGCGTACGGGTTGACAGTTCTCGTGGAAGCGCGTATATTAGACAGCAATAATTTTGGACGGACACAGAAAGGAAGGTTTCCCTTGGCGCATTATTACACCGAGCCATCGCACACATTTGGAGAGTATCTGCTCATCCCCGGCTACTCCTCCGCTGAGTGCTTCCCTGCGAATGTCTCGCTGCGTACCCCGCTCGTCAAGTATCACCGCGATGAAGAGCCGGCACTCACGATGAACATACCGATGACCTCTGCGATCATGCAGGCGGTCTCGAACGACACGATGGCGATTGCCCTTGCAAAGCAGGGCGGCGTTTCCTTTATCTACGGGTCGCAGTCCATCGAGGAAGAAGCGGCGATGGTCTCCCGCGTGAAAAACTACAAGTCAGGATTCGTCAGCAGTGACTCGAACATCAGCCCCGACACGACACTCGGCGGCGTGCTCGATCTCCTCGCAAAGACGGGGCACTCCACCATGGCGGTCACGGAGGACGGATCGGCGAACGGCAAGTTGGTCGGCATCGTCACGAGCCGCGACTATCGTGTCTCGCGGATGTCACTTGATACGAAGGTCGCGACATTTATGACCCCGTTTGAAAAACTCGTCTGGGCGGATGCGGACTCCACAACCCTCACGCAGGCGAACGATCTGATCTGGGAGCGCAAGCTGAATATGCTGCCGCTCATCGACAAGACCCAGCGTCTGCGCTACATGGTATTTCGCAAGGACTACACGGACAACAAGGAGAACGAGCTCGAGCTGACCGACGACAATAAGAGCTACATCGTCGGCGCGGGCATCAATACGCGCGACTATGCCGATCGTGTTCCCGCTCTGATCGAAGCGGGTGCGGATGTCCTCTGCATCGACTCCTCCGAGGGGTTCTCCGAGTGGCAGCGTCTGACGATCCAGTACATCCGCGAGGAGTACGGCGATACGGTCAAGGTCGGCGCGGGTAACATCGTCGACGGCGAGGGCTTCCGCTTCCTCGCGAATGCGGGCGCAGACTTCATCAAGGTTGGCATCGGCGGCGGCTCCATCTGTATCACGCGCGAGACGAAGGGCATCGGACGCGGACAGGCGACCGCACTCATCGACGTGTGTGCCGAGCGCGACAAGTATTTCAAGGAAACGGGCGTCTACATCCCCATCTGCTCGGACGGCGGCATCGTCTACGACTACCACATGACTCTTGCCCTTGCGATGGGCGCGGACTTCCTCATGCTCGGACGTTACTTCTCACGCTTTGACGAGAGCCCGACGGATCGCGTCATGGTGAACGGTACGTACTACAAGGAATACTGGGGCGAGGGCTCGAACCGCGCACGCAACTGGCAGCGTTACGACCTTGGCGGCAGCAAGAAACTGTCCTTTGAGGAGGGCGTGGACTCCTATGTTCCGTATGCGGGTCCGCTCAAGGAGAACGTTGAGACAACCCTCTCCAAGATCCGCTCGACCATGTGCAACTGCGGCGCACTCAGTCTCCCCGAGTTCCGCGACAAGGCGAAGCTCACCCTCGTCTCCTCGACCAGTATCGTCGAGGGCGGCGCACACGATGTCATTCTGCGCGACAAGCTTGGACGGGATTAACATTGAAAAATAAATTGAGCCGGACGGCGAAGATAGTATCTTCATCGTCCGGCTCTTTTGAGGGCTTACTTCGCCATAAAGGTGCGGTAGGTACGCTCCATTTCCTTGCGCGTCTTGCTCGCCGGCCAAAGCTCGCCGAGTGCGCCCTCACGCATCCCTGCGGCGAGGTGGTTGTAGAGGTTCGGATTATCCCTGCCGAGCGTTTCGATCAGCTCCTTGACGGTCTGACGCGTGGTATTGCCGTTGTGCGGACAGGGCGAGGGGAGCGGCGTGAAGCCGTGGTATTGGATCGCGTCGATAATTTCCTGCTCGCGGAAGTAGACGAGGGGGCGGATGACCGTGATGTCCGTTTTGTCCAGATAGGTTTTGGGACGGAACGTGTTCAGCTGCCCCGAGTAGAATAAACTCATAAGAAAGGTCTCCACCGCATCGTCATGGTGATGCGCGTAGGCGACCTTATTCATTTGGTGCTCCACAGCATAGCGGTTGACTGCGCCGCGCCGAAAAAACGCGCAGGTGAAGCAGGGACTTTTGTCGTCCTGCTCCGCAATCGCGCCTGCGATATCGACATCCACAACACCATAGGGAATATCGAGCTTTTTGCAGAATGATGCAATTGCATCGGTATTGAGGGGCGTGTCAAACTGTGGGTTGACGGTGAATGCTGCGATGGTAAAGTCCTTTTTGAGACGCTCACGCAGAATGGCGAGGGCGTAGGTGAGAAAAATGCTGTCCTTGCCACCAGACACGCCAATGAGAATGCGGTCGCCCTGTTCGATGAGCTCAAACTCTACAACGGCACGCATGAGTTTGCTGAAATAGGTCTGTGGGATGTTGATGTTCAATG
This sequence comes from Centipeda sp. (in: firmicutes), assembly GCF_057271695.1. Lineage (NCBI taxonomy): Bacteria > Bacillati > Bacillota > Negativicutes > Selenomonadales > Selenomonadaceae > Centipeda > Centipeda sp. (in: firmicutes). The sequence goes on along the minus strand of NZ_DBHIVL010000121.1, from coordinate 908 downwards.
AAAACTTCCTTTATTCTTTACAGCAGAGATAGACACCAAGAACGCCGCTCTTAATGGAGACGGTAAACGTGTTTTTTGTGTTTTCGCGTGCAAGCACGTTGCTGATGGCAAGTGATGCACGATTTGTGATGCACGCATCCCGTAGTTCCCAATACAGACCATGCGTTGTTACGCCCGTACATTCCTCCGTAAAGGGGAGGAGAGAGATGGCACGCGGAGCTGTGTCGCAGGTTACGGTGAGTGATTCGTCCGCATGGAGATAGAAAAGGGTTTCGCGCTCGTCCGCAAGTACGCAGGGGATGGTGGCGTGTGCGGCGACGGCAGCAGTGCTCATGAGATGGTCAAGCCGCCCGCCAAATGCTCCCGTTAGGATGATGAGCGGCCGAGCAAAACGTTCCGCAGCAATATGGAGCGTAAGCTCCGTGTCCGTGAAATCCTTCTTCGGAGGGAAGGAATGAACCTGCGCCCCCTGTGTTTCTGCCCACGCCCATGCTGTTTTGCTCGCACTGTCGCCGTCGCCGATCAGATGGGACGGTGGAAGTCTTAGTGCATGGCAGAGATCGACGCCGCGATCAATCGCCCAGATGGGAGCACCTGAGCCGCACATATTTCTTTGTTGTATCAGTCCTGTGAGCCAATCCGTTTCTGGGGGGCGTCCTCCGCCAATGCAGATAATCTCCTGCGATGGTGCACATGGCAGCGTCGCATGGAGACTTGGGAGGATGAGAGCGTGTTTGTATTCATGCATGACAATATTTCCTTTGTCGTGTTTATATGGTAGAATGATTATATCATACATTATTTTTGACGAAAAGCAAAAAAGATAAAAAAGGGGGTTGACGAAGGGATATCCCCTGTGTTATATTATGACAGTCGCGCCGATGAGAGCTGCGAGGAACTGCAAAGAA
>NZ_DBHIVL010000120.1:0-3980 GCF_057271695.1 Centipeda sp. (in: firmicutes) | reverse complement strand
ATGTACGACCGCATTCTTATAACGGCTATCGTACGCCATTCGAAGCGAGGTATTCAACATAAGTTTATTGGACACTCGTGTTACAAAAACGCTTGACCACAACACCTTCAGAGGCTCCTCTCTACGGAAAAGTATTAACTAGGGGTGGCGTCTAACGTATTGTTAGATGTCAACCTTTTGTTATGTAAGGACGGTGTATCATGCTTATCAAGTTTGCTAAACCTTCGGAGATACCACAATCTTGGTATGGCCCGGAAATCGGGTTCAATTTTGAGACAGAGGATAAATTTTCGATGCACCTAATTGTAATCCTACATAGGAACCTCTTTTCTTTTGCAAAGAATCATTAGGCAACATACCCTCTCTTGTGTTATAATTTTCTTATATTTGAAACGTAGGAGGGAAGGCCGTTGTTTGCAAAGACCTATGGTGCGACGACCCTCGGGATAGATGGACGGATTATCGACGTTGAGGTGGATGTGTCGCCCGGGCTGCCGGGATTTGAGCTGGTGGGGCTTCCCGATACGTCGGTGAAGGAGTCGAAGGAGCGGGTACGGACGGCAATTCGGAACTCCGGCATTCAGCTGCGGCAGGAGCGAGTAACGGTCAATCTTGCACCCGCCGATGTGCGAAAGGACAGCTCGGGGCTTGATCTGCCGATCGCCGTTGGACTCCTTGCATCCTACGGTATGGTTCCGGAGGCGGCGGTGCAGAGTGCGCTTTTCTCGGCAGAGCTTTCCCTCGATGGGAACTGCCGACCGATCAGCGGGATTCTCCCAATGGCGATTACGGCGCGGGAACATGGTCTGACGGAGTTCTACGTTGCACCGTCGAATGCAGACGAGGCACTGCTCATTGACGGACTGAAGGTCTTTGCAGTAGAGAATCTGGCACAGCTTGTGCGCCATCTGACGGGCACGGAAACACTGACTCCTGCCGTGCCAAAACAAATTAAAGACACAAAAGACAACGCCTTCACCGATGACTTTGCGGACGTACAGGGGCAGTATCAGGCGAAGCGTGCGCTTGAGATTGCAGCAGCGGGAGGGCATAACGTCCTCATGGTCGGTGTACCCGGTTCGGGCAAGACGATGCTGGCGCGCCGCATGAGTTCGATTCTGCCGGAGCTGACGAAGGAAGAAGCCATCGAGATCACGAAGATTTACAGTATCTCGGGGCTGCTTGGCAAGGATACGGGGCTTGTGACGACGCGCCCCTTCCGCAGTCCGCATCATACGTCCTCGACGGTGGCGATGATCGGCGGTGGGAGTATCCCGCGCCCGGGCGAGGTGACACTCGCGCATCACGGCGTTCTCTTTCTCGACGAGCTGCCGGAGTTCAGCAAGAAGACGCTTGAGGTGCTGCGTGAGCCGATCGAGGATCGCCAGATTACGGTGTCGCGTGCGAACGCAACGCTGACCTTTCCCTCTAGTATCATTTTGGTAGCCGCGATGAACGAAGTAACGTTGATAACGATACAATGTAATGGTGAACGAGAGATGGCTTGATTTTTCAGCCTTGACAATGTTTGCTACAGTGCATACTATGATAGTAGAACAAGATGAGGAGGATAGCGAGGAAGTGAGAATTATCAAGAAGGATGTTCCTGCAGAATATGGTGTGCTGATTCAGAAGTTCCGTCTGATTGACGATACGTTTTTCAACGTGTGTTTTGACAACTATACCGAGGGAATGCAGCTCCTGCTACGTATCTTTTTTGGACGAGATGATCTCATTGTCAAACATGTTGTCACGCAGCAGAGCGCGGACAATCTCTATGGTCGCGGCGTGCGTTTTGATGTGTTGGCGGAGGACAGCGAGGGAAAGCTCTACGACTGCGAGGTGCAGCGTGCAAACGAAGGAGCGATCCCGCGTCGGGCGCGATACAACAGCAGCATGATGGACTCGCGTGAATTGGAAAAAGGAGAGGATTTTTCCAAACTGCCCGAAACATGGGTGATCTTCATTACAGAAAATGACATCTATGGAGCGGGTTGTCCGCTGTACCATGTGGAGCGAATCATCCAAGAGCTTCAGCGACCGTTTGATGATGGGGCGCATATCCTCTACGTCAATGGTGCAAACCGTGATGATACGCCACTCGGACGGTTGATGCAGGATTTTTTCTGCGAGAATCCAAACAAGATGAATTATAAGGAACTTGCCAAAAGAGCGGATTACTTTAAAGCAGAAGCAGAGGGGGTACATACCATGTGCGAACTGATGGAGAAATTCGGAGAGAAGAAATTGGAAGAGGGGCGTGAGAAAGGACTTGCTGAGGGGCGTGAGGAAGGACGGATGGAAGGACACCGTGAGGGAATGATCGATATGGCACGTTCCCTACTCATGCTGAACGTTCCTGTCGAAGTGATCGAGAAATCGAGTGGATTGACCCGTGCGGAGATTCTAGCGTTGTAAGACGCATCTGCTAAGTGGTATGGATGCAGGAAGAAATACCTCTCGTCTTTAAGGAAGCACGGATAAATTTAGCACGGCCATTTTGGCGCATCTTTTTCGTCCTCTCATCGTTGGCAAATCCTCCACATAGCACAACGACTATGCGTCTGGTTTGCCTCCGTGATAGGACATAAAATCTACAGCAAATCTATACTGTACCCAAGGATGTGGACACGCAGAAAGAAGGGATGGGGTAAAACCTTGGCAAAACACTGTTCCGATGAAAATGATTCTAGGCAAGGCGAATCCTTTTTCGTGGACAGATCCCAAGGCAGGAAATTGCCGCTGCGTTTGATGGAGAAGCCCATATCCATGGACAGCTCCAAGAAGGTGGAATCCCTTGAATATGGACAAAGCAAAAAGGTCTGGAATCCTTACAACAGGACATTGGTTTAAGGGAGTGAATCCTTCAGAATGGACAAAGTTGCCACGGTCGATGAAAGATGAACCCCATCCTCTAACCCTGCATCGATTTGCTGCTGGCTCGTCAATGGAAGCACCCAAAGGAAGCCGCCTATGAGAGAATACAGCACCAAAGAAATGAAACTGCTGCGAGCGAACCCCTACACACTTCGAGTAACCAAGCACAAACTGTATTTCACTATCCGCTTCAAAGAAGCCTTTCAGACGAGCTATGAAGCGGGGAACAGCCCGAGGAAAGTGCTCGAAGACCTTGGCTATGACCCGAAGATGTTTGGGCAGAAGCAGATCGACAGCATTGTTCAACGCATCAAGAAAGAGGCCGCCTCACCGCAAGGCTTTACAGAAGGGCAAAACAGAGAACGCCGAGCATCGAAGCTGGTAGAAGAGAATGTCATGTCCGTAGAACGGATGTGCCATGAACTGAGATACCTGAGGCAGGAGGTCGAATTTCTAAAAAATTGTCAAACATGCCAACACGAAAGAAAGACGCCCCTCATGACGACCTGTGAAAAATTCGCCGTCATCGAAGAAACGCTGCAGGGCAAAGGCAATCTCCTGCAAGTTGGCATGCTCTGTGAGATTGCTGGTGTATCGCGCTCGGGCTACTATCGCTGGAAACACGCCGCTGCAACTCGTGCGGCGAAAGAACGTCAAGATGAAGAAGACTTCCGACACATCCTGAGAGCCTATGGGCAAAGAGGTTACGCCAAAGGAGTACGGAGCATCTACATGTGCATGCTGCACTGGGATCCGCCGATCATCATGAATCTCAAGAAAATCCGGCGATTGATGAACAAATACGGATTGTTGTGCTCGATTCGGAAAGCAAATCCATACCGGCGCATGGCTAAAGCCATGCAGACGAATCGAGTAGCGGACAACCTCTTGAATCGGGAATTCACCCTGCACGGGTGACGCAGAGCCTTGTTGACGGATATCACCTACATCCCCTATCCGGAAGGAACATGCTGCCTCTCCACGATACTGGATGCCTACACGCGTCAGATTCTTGCGTATGTACTGAGCGACTCCTTGGAACAGGACTTTGGTATTGTCAAGAACAGTTGACAAATTTCTCACAAGGGAACGACCGTTTAAGT
>NZ_DBHIVL010000119.1:0-4020 GCF_057271695.1 Centipeda sp. (in: firmicutes) | reverse complement strand
TGTTGCTGTTTTCCTCTATTGTAATATTTTGGAGCTCAATCGTGCAACAAAAGAAATTTTCAGTGTTTCCTTGGATATGCCTTTTTGACAATATCATACATGCGTTTGATGATTGCATGCTGCTCCGCCTGTGTCGTCGCATTTTTGAGCTGACCATAGAAGTTCAGAAGCTCCGATGTTTCCGTGCTGTCAGCAGAGCCCATGAACTCTTCCACGGTCGGCGCACGATAGAACGTCTCCGTCACCGCATGGGTATACGCCGAGTCCGCGATACCCGTCGAACGGCGGAAGTCGCCGTACCCGAGACGCACCTGTGTCCGCTTGCCCGTCCAGACGGCACGCCCGCCGTCGTACTCCTTGCCGAAGTAGTAGCCCGTGATGCCGAGGGGCTCGGTCAGCCGCCCGAGGGAGAAGTCCCACTCCTTTGCATGGCGCGTTACGTCCGCCGTATCGAGCCGTGCATGGTTCAGACCCTTCGACTGCGCCGCATCCGTCTCTGTATCGACACCTGCCGTGCTCGCGAGACTGCCGAGGACAGTGATGTTCGTATTCTCATCAAGCCTTGCATCCACACCCGCGCGCAGGCGCTGCTCAAATCCGTGCCCCGCCTTCTCGAGGTAGTTCTTATATGCACTGCCGATGGTTGAGGTTGCCGTGGTGCGTGCATTCGCCGGTTTCTCCTTGCCCGTGAAGGAGTTCCATCGCCAGCGGTAGTCACCGATCACACGCGTGCCAATTTCCTTCTCCATGTCAAACGGCGGGATGATAAAGCGTGCGTTCTTTTCCAGAGCGGCATGATTCGCCTCCGTGCGCGCCGCACGCTCCTCTGCACTCATCGGCACGGTATCCGCATCGGGACCGAATTTCATATTCACACCAATGCGGTACATCCGCTCTTGGAATGCACGGTCGTCATCGCGATGGTTCAGAATGTTGTCTACGCCGATATAGGCACTCGAGTCCTTGCCGAGATCCTTTTGCAGGATGAAGTTCCAGATGCCAAATGACTTCTTCTCGTAGGTCTGCGTACCGCCGACATGGAAGTTCGTCTGCCATTTGCCGTCTACCTCATCGAGATAGTTGCCGTTGTTCGCGACGCTGTTGCTGTCGAGCATATTGAGGTAGTAGTTCCCCCCAGAGCGTTGCGCGCCAGCCCGCTTTCTCGTATGTAACGCCGAGGTCAATCTTGTGCTGCGGACGGTCGAGCAGACGGCGCGGCATCGTGGGGTCACTCTTATTGATCGCATGGAGGTAGGTATAGCCGACCTTCGTTGACCAGTGGCGGTCAAAGCGATGGTTGTACTCCGCCTCCAGTCCCGTGATCTCCGCCCGCCCGATGTTCTTGAAGCTGTAGATCATATCGGGCGGCAGGAGCAATCTTGTTTTTTCTTCATCCGCCTCAGGGTGGAAGTCCATCAGATAGCCCGTGAAATAGGTCGTCATATAGTTCCGAATGCGGTTGTGGAAGGCATCGATGCGGAAGCTGTCCCTGCCGTCTTTGCTCTCGGCCTCCAGACCAATGTCGAAGTTCACGGACTTCTCTGGGCTAAGATCGGAGTTGCCGACCCAGTAGCGACCGAGACGGGCACGATCGTCTGTAATCGGCGCACCTGCGTACATCTCCCAGTTATAGTACAGCTCGCCCATGCCCGGCTCGGTATATCCCGTGCCGACATTCGCCTTGAAGCGGCGGTTCGACTTTCCGCCGATGTTGAAGGTCATATGCGTGCCAAAGAGATTGCTGTTGTCCACGCGCAGAATCGGAGAGAGCAGTGTGCGATCGTTTACCTGCCATGTATCCTGCACAAAGACATACTGCTTCTTGATCTCCGCTGTACCGATCGTCTGCTGATTTTGTCGCGCATAGTATTCGTCCTTAAAGGCTTTTCCTTGCCAGTTCATTGTATGCCCTGTATATTTACGGCTCGCCTCGGGATTGTAATAATAATTGACCGCCATTTCCGGACTAAGTACCAAGCTTGACAAATAACTGTTTGCCGGATCGGCTCTCAACGCGTTGCCGAATGCTGCACGCCGTGCTGCAACATCCGCAGGCGTGTCCGGATGTTGATAGCCATACTTCAAAAATTCCTCGTACGTAAACTGCGGCACTAAATTCTTGCCGTTCGCGTCTTTATGCCCGTACCATTCGTATTCATTGTCATACTTCGGCACGCCCGCATCATTCCGCATCATAGCATGGTCATGCGCTTTGGACTGCGGCGATGTATCTCCCTTTTTCGTCCAGAGATTTTTGTCATAGGCCCACGGGTCAATGGCACGCGTGTAGGTATTCGGTGCATTCTTTAGGCGGCTGCCCTCTCCCTTTTCCTGTGTAAAACCCACGCCATAGGAGAGGAGATGATTGTCGTTCAACTGCGTATTCGCCGATGCCTTCAGGCTCAACTGGCGATGATCCACGTTATCCACATAGTCGAGAATATTCGTACCCATATAGGTGCGATTCGCAACATAGGAGGTGAGTGTAATATCGTCCTCGTGCATCTTCGCATAGTCGAGGGAGACGTTCCAGTCCGACGCACCGCCGCGCCCCTCGTATGAAATGCGATAGTTGTCGCGGTCTACGTCGCACTTGAAATGCTGCTGCGGCTCAAAGAATGAGTTCGAGTGCTTCACATAGCGGTTCATCTCCTCGCTGACGCGGTCAAGGCTGAACGACAGACTGTGATTCTTCGTGATATCATAGGCTGCGGTCATACCAATGTTCTTGATGTCGCCGTAGAAACGCAGAGCGTTCCGTATGGCCGAGCCGTCCGAAAGTGTAGTCCCCTTCTCCCCGTAAACGGGCAGAATGTCACGCCTGCCGCCGTACGCCGCAATACGAAACTTGCCCTGCTGTCCTGAATCTGCACGCAGGAAGAAATTCGCATAGGGGAATACGTCGCTGTCGCCCTTTGTGCGCCGCCCCTCAAGGTTCAGCTGCAGTCCCGGCTTCTTCGCAGCCTCCTTCGTAATGACATTGACGACACCACCGATGGCATCCGCGCCATACTTCGCACTCGCCGCCCCGCGAATGATCTCTATGCGTGCAACGTTCTCCGTTCCAATGCGCTGCAACTCATCGCCCGCACCAGAATACTTTGCAAAATCGCCCATCACAGGCTGACCATCGATCAGGATGAGGGTATGGCGCGGCTCCGCTCCGCGGATGGAGACGGTCACGCGCCCCATCGCGTCAATATTTCGTGTCATACCCGTCTCGTCAAAGATAATATCCTCAACAGATTTCGCCTGCTTCTTCGCGATGTCCTCCGCCGTGATGATCGTCGTGGACTACGATTCATACTTCGCCTCTTCCTTTGCGGCATCTACATCTACCTGAACATCTGCGGTAGAGTAGTTACCCCCCCGTTCCGAACTTTCGTTTGCAAATGTAGTTGATACGGATGCCATAACATGAAGCAGTACAGCACATGTCAATGCGGCTCTTGCCCTCGTTTTCATGGAAAACACCTTTCTGTCCCTCGAAATACGAATGATAAAACAGAATTCAATAGAATAATTCTGTCTATCATTTTAATATTGATATTATATCACAATTTTTTCATTTTCTAGTGCGATTTGAAAAAAAATCAATTCTCAAATCATTTTAGAAAAGAAGTCTCTCTTCCATTGCTTTGCTGTAAAAGGAGTGCCTGAAACAATGAGTATAAACATACAAAAAAGACCCGTGAATCATCACGAGTCTTAGATTTTGCGGCAACTACCTACTCTCCCACGTCGTCTCCAACGAAGTACCCTCGGCCTTTGAAGGCTTAACTACTGTGTTCGGAATGGGAACAGGTGGAACCGTTCAGGCATCATCACCGCATACTTGAATGAGTCTTGCTCACTCAAAACTTCACAGAAGAAACTCTAAGCAAATTGTATTGATAGACTTGTACCTTTGATTTACAGTCGACATTTGCTTCGCAAATGTCGACTAAGTGACTCACACAAAACTGCTCGCTCACGCAGTTTTGGTTCGCTACTTAGCGGTCAACGTCATCCAATCACACT
>NZ_DBHIVL010000118.1:0-4179 GCF_057271695.1 Centipeda sp. (in: firmicutes) | reverse complement strand
ATTGTAATATTTTGGAGCTCAATCGTGCAACAAAAGAATTTTTCAGTGTTTCCCATATATACCTACGACCCGAAAGATGGTGCGGAAGATGCCATTATGAGCGCTATTGGCGATATCGCGGTGAGCATGAAGGCGGCGGACTATCTCCAGCTGCCGCCCGTGGTCGAGGATACGATCCCCGTCGTACTGGATGCAAAGGCTCGCAAGGCGTACGACACGATGGAGCGGACGATGGTGCTGGAACTTCTGCAGAGCGGCGAGTAGATCACGGCGGCGAGCGCGGCGGCACTCTCGAACAAGCTGCAGCAGCTTGCCAACGGGGCGGTCTACAACGAGGATCACAAGCCTCATGCGGTGCATGACTGCAAGATTGAGGCATTCATGGAGCTGATTGAGCAGCTGGGCGGGAAATCTGCGCTGGTCTTTTACAACTTCCAGCATGATCTTGCGCGGATCGTAGAGGCACTGAGGCAGACAAATCTGCGTGTACGGATTCTGCGCGGGGCGGAGGATGAACTGGCGTGGAATCGGGGCGAGGTGGATATTCTCCTTGCGCACCCTGCAAGTGCCGCCTATGGGCTGAACCTACAGGATGGAGGCAATCATGTTATCTGGTATGGACTGAATTGGAGTCTCGAGCTTTACCAACAGGCGAATAAGCGCCTGCACCGTCAGGGACAGACGCAGACCGTCATTATTCACCATCTTGTTTCTGAGAATACGCGCGATGAGGACATCCTGCGTGCGATCGGCATGAAGGAGCGGGCGCAGGAGTTTGTACTTGATAGCCTCAAGGCTCGCATCGATAAGTATCGGCCACACGGAGGAGGGCTTACGAATGCTGATTTTCATGAAGAACGTCAAGAAGTTTTTGAACACGGAAGGAACGTCAATTCGGGCAATACACTATCGTGCGGGACGCGCGTATGCTACGAATCGGCACAGCAGCATCTGGGTTGAGGAGGCTTCCGGCAGGGAGGGTGTTTTCGATGCTGTGAGCAATGTCATGGTCGAAGGTGCGGCACTTCCGGATTACGACAAGCTCCTCCCGCCACCTCGCGAAGATGCGCCGTATGCCACCGTAGGTGTCTGTGAACTCGTAGAATTTCTTGCGATGCTGAAAGCGGTGAGTGCGTGTGCTCCGAAGACGCAGATCGCGGCTTTGCTGTTTGTGTGGCGTCCGGATGGACTCATAATGTATGCACGAAATAATCAACTGCGTGTAGAGTATCACCTTTCGGGTAAAACAGAGAATTTTACTGAGGGACAGAGCTTTTTCGCAGCGTTCGACGCGCGGCATCTTTCCGATCTTGTCGATTACTTACGTCAGCGCAAAGCACCTGTACGGTTTTATTCACCCGGGAGGAAACACGCTCCTTTACGAATGGATGTGGACACGGATATGATTTCAGCAACACCTGCAGGCGGCTTTCTTGCACCGATGCACGGGCTTGGGGATGTTGAACGTTTTGCGGATGTGATTCCAAGCAAAGCAGAGTGATTGGAGGGCACGGAAATGGCAGAGCAGAAATATCCGCAGAGCGCGGAATCGAATGAGTACAGATACATTGATTTTGAGTGGTTGGATGAGATTGCCACGGGACTGACCGCAGGTGCGGAAAAACATCCGGGCGAGACATGGCGGAGTATCCCCGCAGAGGAGCATGCAGCGCGTGCGCTACGACATCTGGCTATGTGGCTGTCGGGTGATCGGAGTGACAGTCATATCATCAACGCGAGTATGCGTTGCATGATGGCGCGGACAACAGAACGCTGGGGGTCGACGAAAACAGGAGGAGCAGAATGACAGCTAAAGAATATCTGAGACGCATCCGCGATGCAGAGAGTGATCTACGGAGTGCAGAGATGGATTATCAGCGTGCACGAGATGATGTTATGAATCTCAAGGCGATCGAGTACGACAAGGACAAGGTCAGCAACTCCTACATAGGAGATCTCTCAGATGCGATCGCAGCACTTGAGAAATACGCTGAGCAGGTAAATGCGAAGTGGGATGCACTGCTTGCCATGCGCGAGGAGGCAAAAACGCGGATTGAGCAGGTGGAGGACGGGCGTTGCCGCGAGGTGCTGATGCGCCGTTATCTGCAGGGCGAGTCATGGGAGTATATCGCAGTAGGCATGGGGTACGCGTTCCGAACTGTGACGTGGCTGCATGGGAGAGCATTGGCACAATTCAAGGTGCCCGAAAAGTTTGCCTAGAATTGCCTATATGACCTGTGATATAGTATAAGCTGGAAAGAGAAGATGCTGAGGCGGATTCTCGGAGGGCACAGCTCCGGCGGTGTCCTTTTATAAATGCCTAGGAGGTGGATGTGTGGACGATATAACCCTGCTCCGTGGGGATTGTTTGCGTGACCTTGCATGAATTTTCTTGCCTTTTTTCAAGACGTACGCTATAATATACATAGCAGGAGGGATTATTATGCAGGTTATGAATGCAACGACGTTTCGACAGAATCTCTTTCAGACGCTTGAACAGACGGTACGTTATAATGAGCCGATTCATATTACGGTGAAGGAGGGCGGGGCGGTGCTTATGAGTGCGTCGGATTATAACGATCTGATGGCGACGATGGAGCTTTGCGCTGTTCCGGGAATGCAGAAGAAAATTGTCGATGGGCTGCATACAAAGACAGAGGACTGTCTTTCAGCCGATGAGGTTGTGTGGTGAGTTATCGTATCGTCTATACGAAGACGTCTGCTGCGGATATACCAAAACTCAAGGCGGCGCATTTGGCAAAGAAGGCGCAAGTGCTCATTGGGATTCTTGCGGAGCATCCGTTTCAGAATCCGCCGCCGTATGAGAAGCTGCGCGGTAATTTGCAGGGCGCGTATGCACGGCGGCTGAATATTCAGCATCGACTTGTCTATGAGGTGTTGGAGGAAGAAAAGACGGTCAAGATTATTAGTATGTGGACGCATTACGAGTTTTAGAATAAAATAGCGAAAGGCGGTTGTTCGGTCATTCCGAATGGCTGCCTTTTGTGTTGGAAAAATGTGAGGAGGTGACAAAGTGGGGTACAACGTGAAAAGTGTGCGGGAGGGCTTCAAGAAAAACGGTATTTTCTACACGCCGCGTCCGCTTGCAGAATATATGCGTTCGTTTCTGCCTACGGACATCGCAGAGGTCTATGATCCTTCCTGCGGTCATGGATCGCTCTTTGAAGTGTTTCCCGATGCGGTGAAGAAGTACGGGCAGGATATCAACCCCGAGGCTGTGGAAGCAGCGAAAAAAATTCCGAACAGTGAAATCATATGCGGTGATACGCTCCTAGCCCCTGCGTTCGCTGGCAAAAAGTTCCGTGCGATTATCGCCAATCCGCCTTTTTCTGTGAAATGGTCGCCCGATCTGCTAAAGGACGATGTGCGTTTTACGTCTGCACCTTGCTTTGCACCGCCGTCTAAGGCGGACTTTGCCTTTCTTCTGCATATTCTTCATTATCTTTCAACAGACGGGATGGCGGTTGTGCTGAACTTCCCCGGCATCGGTTATCGCGGGCAGAATAAATCCTAAATAACTCCTTGACAAGATGAAAATAATCGTGTAATATTGCCGTTGAAAGGAGGGGGAGATATGAATGTGCCTGCGAGTGAGCTTGAACGACAGATAGTTCAGCTCGAAGAAATTAAGGTCGTAATTCGTTGCCCACGTAGTCAGCTATTTCCTGCGTATAATTATCAGCGGAAAGCAGCCGGAAACACGAGTGTAACGGAGTGGCTTGAAGCGCGCATCAAACCACTTATAGGAACCGCCGAAGTGGACGTCATTAAAGGTGATGGGAATGCCCCGCATGGCAGGACGTTGCTTGATACCGTGCGCGAAAGTTATCGAGATTGATGAAAAAAGCAACCCCCCAGTGTTTGGCGACAGTTGAGGGTTGCTTGTCCTACAACCCCCGAAGGGATTGACGGTTTCATTCTATCATCTTTTCGGGAAAAAAGAAAGGATGAATTGTAATGACAAACGAAGTGCAGATTTTCGAGAACGCTGAGTTTGGCAAGGTTCGGACAATCGTCAAGAATGGTGAACCGTATTTTGTTGGCAAGGATGTCCCGGAGGTTCTGGGCTATAAGGATACCGTGAATGCGTTGAAAGCCCATGTTTGAAGTGGTAAACTAAAACTGGACACAGAGGGGGTAGAAAATGGACACTGCTTG
>NZ_DBHIVL010000117.1:0-4354 GCF_057271695.1 Centipeda sp. (in: firmicutes) | reverse complement strand
TTCGGACGAAAAAATCTACGCCAATCTGACGGACTTCATTTTATCAGCGATTCCTCTCAATTTTTCTCATACGGGTGGATAATCAGCGCACCGTCCTTGTACTCGCCGATGTAGATGTCCTTGAGCGCGTAGCCTGCCGTGCGCAGCTCGGAGTTGAGCCAGACGCGATCCTTTTCGATGAGTTCGAGGATGTCCTCATCCAGCTGTCCATCGAGGATGAGCGGATAGCGCGCATTCTGCTCGCCGTACTGGATAACGGTGAGCTGGCCGTTCGGCTCGAGCACGGCACGTTTCACGTCTTTGATGTAGTAAACGCCCGCCATGCGGAGTTTCAGTGTGATGTCATGCGCGAGCATTCCGTGCCGCATACACTCATCCATGAGGATTTTGCCGCGCTCAATCACCACGGCGGGACTGCCGTCGACGAAGTCCTTGATCGCACCGCTGTTCATCTTGAAATATTTCAGAACCAGCACGAGCAGCGTCCACGCGATCAGCACGAGCAGGAAGTCCAGAATGGAGATGGCGTTGTTGTAGATCACGCCGCCGATGATGCCGCCGAGGACGTAGTTCTGCACCTGATCGGTCGCGGAGTTCGGCGCGAGGTTGCCCTTGCCGAGCAGGTTGATCTGGAGGATGAGACACAAAAGGCCAAGCGCGAGCTTGCCCAGCATCAGAGAGTAGATCAGCATGTCAGTCCTCCTTGTCCACAATCTTCACGTCGCGGTTCAGGAGATGCGTCCGCTCGTACTGGAACGAGGTAAAGTCCGCATTGAATGTCACTACATAGAATGTCCCCTGCACATCGACGAGCATCCCCTGCTTCAAATACGTCGAATTTGTACGGATCTTTTGCACGGGCACACCGAGATCCTCACTGAGACTGTGGAGGAACTGTGCCATACGTGAGGTCGCCTCCACATCGCTCTTTGTGCGGTTGTAGTCGTTCCACTGCACACCGCCGAGGAATGCAACCGCGAGAAAGAGAATGACGATGAGGTCGCGGTAGCGTGTTACCAGACGATTCCGCAGATATTTGACGCTTACGAACAGCAGCGCCGCGAGCGCAAGAAACGAGAGTGCATACCAGACATTATTGCCAAACTGGCTGTGCGCTGCGATGTAGTCATAGGTATAAAAAGTCAACGAGACACCTCCTGTAAAGTTCTGATTACGATGGCACATTATCACTTGGACAAGTGTTTGTCAATCCCGCTCCTTCGTATTTCTGTATACTGTATAATGCCATACATGCCGCGTCAGCGTTGAATTTTTATATAGCTTCCGTTATAATGTTTTTCATCTTTACCACGGTTGCTCAATAAAGGAATCACGATCTTCATTATATCAGCGATTCCTAAAGAAAAAGAGAACCGTCTCCGTATTCTGTGTATTATGGGATGTGTTCCGCATCCCGGCGGGAGTTGAACGCCATGAAGGGTGAGCTGTATATCAAGGAAAAGCGGTGCAAGGGCTGCGGCATCTGTGCCGCGTTCTGTCCGAAGCAGGTGCTCGAGGTGAGTCTGCTCGGCAAGATCACGCCCGTCCGTCCCGAGGACTGTATTGCGTGCGGGCAGTGCGAGATGCGCTGTCCTGACTTTGCGATATTCGTGGAACGGAGGGACAGCAAATGAGTACACAACGAGCCGCCCGGCTGATGCAGGGCAACGAGGCGGTCGCCGAGGGTGCGATTGCGGCGGGTGTGACGTTCTTCGCGGGCTACCCCATCACACCGTCCACGGAGATCGCTGAACAGATGGCAAAGCTGCTGCCGCCGATCGGCGGCACGTTCCTCCAGATGGAGGATGAGATCGGTGCGATGGGGGCAATCCTCGGCGCATCGCTCGCGGGCGCAAAGGTGATGGACGCGACGAGCGGCCCCGGCTTCTCACTCAAACAGGAGCTGATCGGCTATGCGGCGTGTGCGGAGATTCCGTGCGTCGTGGTAAATGTGCAGCGCGTCGGTCCCTCGACGGGACAGCCGACTGCGCCCGCGCAGGGCGATGTCATGCAGGCGCGTTGGGGCACGCATGGCGACCATCCGATCATCGCACTCTCACCGTGGAGCGTGCGCGAGTCGTTCGACATGGCGGTGCTGTCGGTGAACTATGCGGAGCGTTTCCGTACCCCCGTCATTCTGCTGATGGACGAGATCGTCGGACATCTGCGCGAAAATGTCACGCTCCCGACGGCGAGCGAACTGGACATCTATCCGCGCCGTCTGCCGAAAAAGACACGCGCCGAGGGCTATCAGCCCTTTGCCGTCGGTGATGATCTCGTGCCCGATGTGGCACGTTTCGGCGACGGCTACCGCATCCACGTCACAGGGCTTCTCCACGATGAGACGGGCTTTCCCTCGGGCAGCCCTACCGTCACGGAGCAGCTGATCCACCGGCTCCACGAGAAAATCAATCGTGTGGGCAAGGAGATCATCCACACGGAGGAGCACTTCATGGAGGACGCGGAATACGCCGTCGTCAGCTACGGCGGTACGGCGCGTACGGCATACGAGGCGGTACGCTCGGCACGCGCCGATGGAATCCGCGTCGGTTTCCTGCGTCTCAAGACGATCTGGCCGTTCGCGGATGCGGCAATCGGACGTCTCGCGGCTCGCGTCAAGGGCATTCTCGTCGCGGAGCTGAACTATGGGCAGCTCGTGGGTGAGGTCACGCGTGCGGCGCACGGTACGCCTGTCCGCCCGTGTCTCAAATACGATATGCACAGCTTCACGCCGCAGGAAATCACAGCGGCGATTCGTCAGATGAGCGAGGAGGTGCGGGCATGAGCACGGACATGAATGCAGGTGCGGCGACGACCCGCAGCTTTGAGCAGTATTTTCGTCAGAACCGCCTGCCCCATCTCTGGTGTCCCGGCTGCGGCAACGGCACGGCATTGAAATGTATTGCACAGGCAATCGAGGATGCAGAGGGATTCACGCAGGACAATACGGTCATCGTCTCAGGTATCGGCTGCTCCTCACGCGGTTCGGGTTATATGGATTTTGACACAGTGCATACAGCACATGGACGAGCGATCCCCTTTGCAACAGGCATCAAGCTCGCACGCCCCGAGTTGAACGTCATCGTCATTACGGGGGACGGCGACTGTACTGCCATCGGCGGGAATCACTTTTTGCATGGCTGTCGGCGCAACGTCGATTTGACGGTCATTCTCTTCAATAACAATATCTACGGCATGACGGGCGGACAGTCCTCGCCGACGACGCCGCCGGGCAAGATGACGGCGACCGCACCATACGGGACGATCGACCGACCGCTCGATGCGTGCCGTATCGCCGAGGCAGCAGGCGCGACCTACGTCGCGCGCTCGACAGCGTTCCACGTCAAACATCTCACGCAGATGATTGCGGGGGGGCTTGCCGACCACGGCTTTGCCCTCATCGAGGCGATGGTGCACTGCCCGACCGCCTACGGGCGCAAAAACAAGATGGGCTCCCCCGCCGCAATGCTCGAATGGATGCGTGACTCCGCCGTCATGAAGACGGCGTGGGACAAGCTGCCGCCCGAAAAGCGCACGCCCGACAAATTCCCCATTGGGCTTCTCTATGCGTGCGAGGGCGAGGAGTACGGCAAGGCGAACGCTGAGATCCAACGGCGCGCGGGAGGGCTGTGATATGCAGAAGGAACTTCGTCTCTCAGGCTCGGGCGGGCAGGGTGTCATCACCGCCGCCATCATCTTTGCCGAGGCGGCGACCGCGTGCGGCATGAACGTCGCACAGTCGCAGTCCTACGGCCCCGAGGCACGCGGCGGCGCATCCCGCTCCGAGGTCATCGTCAGTGACGGCGCAATCTATCATCCGCACGTCGAGCATCCCGACATTGTACTCGCCATGACACAGGCGGCGGCGGACAAGTACGCGGGCGATCTCGATCCCTCAACGGGCATTCTGATCGTTGACAGCGAGCTTGTCCCGAGCGTCCCGCAGGCGGCACACATTATCTCCGTCCCCATCACCACGCTTGCCATCGAGAAGATCGGCAAGTCCCTCTTTGCCAACATCGTCGCGCTCGGCGCGATCACGCGCGTCTCCGGCATCGTCCCGCTCGATGCCGTAAAGAATGCCGTAGCAAACCGCGTCCCGCCGCATACCATCGAGGCGAATATGCAGGCGCTGATGATTGGATACGAGGCGGCTGAGGGGTAAGACTCTTTTCCGTACACGACAAAACCCGCTCACATTGGAATCTGTGGGCGGGTTTTCGTATCAGTAAACATTGCCAAGCATCTATCCTGAGTTTTCTTGACAGTGCACGGATTTTACACTATCCTAAGGAATCACTGATAAAATAGACCCTCAGATTGGCGTAGATTTTTTCGTCCGAACAAGGAGGCA
>NZ_DBHIVL010000116.1:0-4377 GCF_057271695.1 Centipeda sp. (in: firmicutes) | reverse complement strand
ACTTAAACGGTCGTTCCCTTGTGAGAAATTTGTCAACTGTTCTTGACAATACCACCTCCTTATGCGGGCTGTTTTTCTCTGCCTCCTCGCCGTGCTATAATGAGCGCGGAAAGGAGGTGATTGCTATGGATATTCAAAAACTTCGCCTTGCAGTACAGGATTTTCAATTTCAAGGAAAAGTGCGCCGCGATAACAATTCATCCTTGACTGTTCGCGAACATAATGAGCTTGTCGAGAGTATTGCCCGTGCTCTCGATAAGTTCGTGGATGCAATAGAGGAATCGGAAAGCCCCGAATCTGCTAAGGACTAACCGCCCCTCTATGCACTGTCAGTCCCGCCCTAATTTTTTGGAGCGGGATTTTCTTCTTTCAGTGTCAAAAACGGAGCATCTTCTACTGCATTGTTCAACTCTCTCAATGCCCGTAAAATCTGTTCGCGGAGTTCGACAACCTTTTTGAGTTTCTCGTCGAACGTGTCCAAATCCATCTGAACTACGGTATAAAGTTTTTCCATCTCCTCACCTCCCCTCTGTTCCCGCCATCGCGGGCTTTTTCGTGACCTGCCATCATCAGCGCAGGGCGGTCATTCCCTGCAGACGCCCACGCGGGGCGTTTCGGCTTACTCTGCGGATTCAACCCCCGCGAATTCGCTCGCATCTCCGCTTCCTTGCGTAGGGTTAGCAGGTCACTTCAACGTAAAGCGTATGGCTTTCCCCATACGCTTTATTCATTTCATCAATAAATGCCCGCGCGACTCTCGTGTCGTAGCCGGCGTTGATGATAATTTTCATGACAGGCTTGCTCTTATTCTCCTTTCCTCTTGCTATCGCCCAGCGTTTCATCATCGCTATCATCTCCTCACCTCCTTATGCGGGCTGTTTTTCTTTGCCTCCTCACCGTGCTATAATTGAGTACGGAAAGGAGGTGATTTTGATGGATAGATTACAAAGATTATCTGAGCTGGCTCAGATACAAGCAAAGTTCATGCCGCAAATGGAAGCAGTGCAGGCGGTATATCAAGGCATATCGCCAAAAACACTTTCACATTTGCGGCAAATATCTGTATCTCCAACATACAGATATTTGCTGTCTCTGCCCGCGCATCATGCCGAAGCAGCGAGAATTACACAAGACGCAGAAGCCCTTATGAATAGCTTTCTTTTGGCTTTTGAAAAGCTATCCGATGAGGAGCAGCGTTCTGTGATTGACGATGCTTCCACGATTGAAATTCCGAGAGCGGTTTTTGAACAAGCCATGAACGAAACAACGCCGTCTGAGAACCCTTTGTTTCGTTCGGATGTTCCATGTGCTGCCAATATCCTTCCCAAAAATATTGACAGTACATGGATGCAGATTCGAAAAGCAATGTACCCTATCGTTCACGGAAATTTAAGCGAAAGGCTCGCTTTCTGCGGTATTTTGTCAAGCGGCTTCGATGCAAGCGATCCTATGCTGAAAAATCTTTTTGTGATGCTGTCTGTGGTGGTTATTCTTGTCGCCGTATCAGGTGATCCAAATAAACCAGCAAATTGATGCCCAAAAAAAGACTCCCTTGCAGCATCCGAAAGATGACGTTCAGCTTTTCTTCTATGCTTTCCGCGTCTTGGAAAACATTTATTTGATGGTTTTCGAACAACAACCATCCGATGGGGACTGCATATCGAAACAGCATATCTATCCACATCGACAAATCTAGCCTCGCCCATCGGCGAGGTTTTTCTTTCTCCATCCCCTCACCTCCTTATGCGGGCTGTTTTTCTTTGCCGCCATCGGCGGCGGTATCATCCGCCACTTTTGCGCTGCGTCCGACCTCAAGCCCGCGCATGAACGAAAACGCCGCCGCACGCAGAATCTTCTCGCCCGTCGTTCCCGCGCTCCTCAGCGTGTCAACCATGCGATCCGCCGAGAACGTATACGGCTCGTTCGGGATGCCGAGCTGTTCATTCTGAATCATTTTTTTCGCCTCCTTTGGATTTTTAAACTCATTATAGCATTATCTTTTGAATTTACAAATGCTTTTTGTTTATTTTTTGAGTTTACAAATTCATTTTTTTATGTTATCCTCTACTCAAGAAAAGAAGGGAGGTCGAATAAATGGATTCAAACGGGCTTCACGAACGCATCAAAGCCGTCCGCAAGAGCCTAACACCGAAAGTATCCCAGACGGCGTTTGCCGAAATGCTCGGTACAACACGCGCCGCCATAGCGCCTTACGAACGGGGGATTGTCACTCCATCCGACACGTTCATCCAACTCCTCTGCGCGAAGTTTAACATCTCCGAGGAGTGGCTTCGGACGGGTGCGGGGTCGATGCACAAGAGCGACATTGATGCGCAGGTAGATGCCTATACGCGGGGCTACGCTCTCGATGTGGAGGAGCGCGAGATCATCCGCTATTTTTTGAATCTCAATCCGTCCGAACGTGCGGCGATGATTGCACACGTCGAGAAAATCGCCGATGCCGTCCGTGCCGCACGTCCGCAAGAGAGCGCGCAGACAGACGTACCCGCTGCAAAAAGTTCGGATTCCGCTGCCAAAACGCAGCGCACCATGACGGATGATGAACTGGAAGCCGAAGTCGAAGCCTATCGCGCCGCGCTCATCGCAGAGCAAAAGGAGCAATCAGCATCCGGCTCTGGAAGCTCCGTCGCGAAAATGGCATAAAAAAAGACCGCCCCTAGGCGGCGGGAATACAGTACGCGACGAAAGGAGGTCTGCCTTTGCAGGTTATATTCTACGAAAAAGAAGATGGGAGTATCCCAGTTGCCGAGTTTATTGCCTCACTTGATGATGGCATGAGAGCAAAGATCACACGCTCCTTGAAAATCCTTGAGGCAAGAGGCTACACTTTACGCGCTCCCTACTCCAAAGAGCTGACAGACGGAATCATGGAGCTACGTATCACATTCGGCGGTAATATCTCGCGTGTTTTATACTTCTTTGTTGTTGGTAATACTGCCGTAGTCACCAACGGATTTATCAAGAAGTCTCAGAAAACATCGCCCGAGGAAATCCAACGGGCGAAAACCTATCGTGCAGACTATCAAAGGAGGTGTCTCAAATGACGCTGGACGAATTTCTCAATGAACAACTCAAAGATCCTGCATTCAAACGCGAATATGATGCCCTCGAAGGATGGTATCAGGAGGAACTTGCAAGGCAGGAAGCACTTGACCGCGCCGAGGAGGAGGAACGCCGCCGTGCGTCCACATCGCCGAGCACGCCGCGACCCGCATATGCTTGATAAAGGAGGATACGTCATACTGAAAAAGATTGCACTCGCCACCATCGCCGCCGTTGCGCTCACCGTCGCAACGCCTACCCTCGCCTCGGACTATCTTGCAAACACGAAGTCCGGCAAGTTCCATTATGCAGACTGCCGCACGATCAAGAACCCCGACGCGCCGCACTTCGTTTCCTACAACTCGCGTGATGAGGCTATCGCGGACGGCTATGAGCCCTGCGGCGTCTGCGAGCCGTAAAAGACCGCCCATAGGCGGCAGGAAGGCATTTTGATGGATGTTCAATACTCCCGAAAAGCACTAAAATTCATCAATGCGGCAGATCGTATCACGCAACAGCGAATAAAAGAAGGAGTTGACGGTCTGCTCGAAACTCCACCCAAAGGCGATATCAAAGTAATGCAGGGGCAACCCGTCGGAACGTATCGCTTACGTGTAGGAAAGTACCGCATTGTTTATGAAATCATATCGGATACCTTGCGTATCCTCAACATTGGATCTCGTGGTGATATTTACAAATAAGGAGGCTATGACATGACCGCCAACGAACAAGAGATGCTGCGTCTCTATAATTTCCTGCCGAAAGTCGATCAGGACTTTGCACTCGCGTTTATGAAGAAACTCGTGCTCGCATGGGACCCGGATTTTACAAAAGTCACACCAATGGAACGCCTCGACTTGGAAAGTGCTCGCACCGACTTTGAGAACGGTCATGCTGTACGCATGGAGGATATTGACTGGAAATAACCGGATAACCTCGAATGACCCGCGCCTTCTTATGGAGAAGCCGAAGTTCATGTAAGTTCTCCAAAAACTAAATACACGGCTAACTCCTTGACAGAAAAAAGATACCTACTATAATATAAGTATCTTACCCGAAAGGGTTCATTTTTCTATCCAAAGAGGCGTTAGCTGCAGCTAGTGCCTCTTTCTTTTTCAATATTCTCCTTGACTGATTCTCTGTGTTCGTGTATTGTAATGATACCGACGCCCCTTGCGGGTAGCCGCGAAAGCGGTAGAAAAGACAGTGCCTCTTGCGGGCAACGAGAATCCAGTCAAGCGTTTGACTGGATTCTTTTTGTATAAAGAAAACCACGCGATAGTCGCGTGGTTGGAAAGAGCTTAAGCGGTGAAC
>NZ_DBHIVL010000115.1:0-4582 GCF_057271695.1 Centipeda sp. (in: firmicutes) | reverse complement strand
AAGCTATGTGGAGGATTTGCCGACGAAGTGCGGGCAAAAAAGATGCGTCAAGATGACGTGGCTGAATTTATCAGTGCTTCCTAAACACTGTTGGAATTATAGCGGCAAACGAAAAGCCTGTCAAGTATTTTTCTTGACAGGCTGAGTTATATGCTTGGAATGTGGCATGTCCCCCATAGCGACCCCTTGCGCAACGAAGTGTTCGCGTGGGGGATTGCCGCAATGCCAATATTTAGCGACGGAATTTTTCCAGCGGCTCTGCGTGGTCGGTCACGAACTCGACCGTGCCGATGTACGTGCCCGACTTATCGTACATTGCCTGATAGTGCACGCGGATCGGACGCTCGCGGATGTAGCGGTGCACAATCATCTGCGTGCGCTTCTTTGCCTTGAAGTCCGCAATCAGATTCCGTACGACAGGGATGATCTCGGGCGGGTGGCAGTTCATCACGTCCCGCCCAAGTGCGGACAGCGGACGCGTAAACACCTGCCCCTCGTTTGTGAAGAAGCGGACGACATCATCCTTGTCGATAAAGGTGATATCCACGGGCAGCAGCTGAAGAATCGTCGTCAGCTGCTCCATCGAGAGCTCACCGGTCGGAAACTGGAGCTTCCCCCCCACCTGAGACTGTGCGAGACGCGCTGCCTCCTGATCGAGCCACGGCTGCGCCGCCTCCCACGCAGGGATGGGAATGCCGAACGAGATGCCCATGTCCGGCAGATCATGATAGCAGCGATACCATTCCATCTGCGTGAAATAGCGCAGGCTGAGCGGAAAGAGAATCTTCTCCTCCTTGAAGATCATCTCACGAATGCGCTGTGCGAGTGCACGGATGCGCGCCTCGTACAGCGGCAGCGTCTCCGCATCCGCCTTGAGTGCCTTGATAATCATCGCGAGCTCGCGCTTCATCTCATCGTCGATGCCCCACATGACCTGCGAGGGTCCCGTGACACCGTAGTCATAGAGAAGCGGCATCAGCAGCTCTTCCTTCTTGATGTAGTGCGAGCGCACATCGCCGAGCGCAAGGATGTGCCGGAGCATGACATCCGTCCGCTTTGCACCGTCCAGCTCAGCCTCAATCGTGTCGAGCAGGGTCTCGAGTGCTGCATTCTCCGCACGCAGGATCGTAAGCGGATGCCCCTCTGGCAGTGCATCGATGTCGTCAGGATTCACCGATGCTGCCTGCGCATGTATCTCATCATGTGAGAGCGCACCCGGCGGCGGCTCGCTTGCGACGCCGTGAAAGAGCGCCGAATGCACGTCACAGAGACGCTGTACCTCACTGACGGGCATTCCTTCCTTGATGAGCGTCTGCTCTGCCGTCATGATTTCCTGCGCGTCAACGTGGCTGAACTCCTGCACGAAGTCCTTTCGGACAGACTCAAGATCCTCACCGCCGGAAAGACGCTCGATAAAGTTCCGTATGCGCCCCTGACGCGACTGTGCATCCTCACTGATGACCTGATAGCCGCGCTCCTCGAACGCCGCGATCACCTTCGCGAGGTCGATGCCCTTCACCGCCGCACCGCGCGGAATCGTCATGATGCGCCCCATCACGTTCAGCGCAACGGGGTTCGTAATCTCCTTAAAGCCGATCTCCGCCATAATCTCACTGACTTCGGGATTCTCCTCCACCAATTCGGCGACCGTCTTTTTCAGATCCAGTATCTTCTCCATCGTCAAAGCTCCTTTATATGTCAAATGCTCTTTGTCATCTCTGTGTGACGATTATAACGCAGAACGGTGAAGAAAGGCTGTAACCTTTGGTACGAAACAAAGAAAAAGACTGCTCCGAAAAAGAGCAGTCCCCATATATTACAGATTTTTGAAGGTAAAGGTCGACCCATCAAACCCGAGTTCCACGGTATCACCGCCGCGTACATCGCCCGCGATGATCTTCTTTGAGAGTGACGTCTCGACCGTGTGAGTCAGCAGTCGGCGGAGCGGACGCGCACCAAAGTCGGGGTCAAAGCCCTCATCGGCAAGTGCCGTGAGTGCCGCCTCATCCCACGTCAGCTGAATATCCGCCTGACGCTCAAGACGCTTGCTGAGTGCCGCGAGCATGAGTGCCGCGATGCGCTTCACATCGTCCTTTGTAAGAGCCTTGAACACAATCGTATCGTCCACGCGGTTCAGGAACTCGGGGCGGAAATACTCGCGCAGGAGCGCACGCACCGCTGTCTCTGCCTCCGCATAGTCCTTGCTCAGAATCTCATGCGAGCCGAGGTTGCTCGTCATGATGATGACCGTGTTCTTGAAGTTCACGACACGCCCCTTGCCGTCCGTCAGACGCCCGTCGTCGAGGATCTGCAGCAGCACGTTGAACACGTCGCGATGCGCCTTCTCGATCTCGTCGAGCAGAATGACGCTGTACGGGCGGCGGCGCACCGCCTCCGTCAGCTGTCCGCCCTCATCGTAGCCGACGTAGCCCGGAGGCGCACCGATGAGACGTGAAACACTGTGTTTCTCCATATACTCGCTCATGTCGATGCGGATCATGCTCCGCTCATCGTCAAAGAGAGATTCGGCAAGTGTCTTTGCAAGCTCCGTCTTTCCTACGCCCGTGGGGCCGAGGAAGATAAACGAACCGATCGGACGGTTCGGATCCTTGATGCCCGCGCGTGCACGCAGGATCGCCTCGCTGACCGCCGTCACCGCCTCGTCCTGTCCGACGACGCGCTCGTGCAGTACCTCCTCAAGGTGGAGCAGTTTCTCGCGCTCACCCGTCATCATCTTCGTCACGGGAATCCCCGTCCAACGGCTGACGACACGCGCAATGTCCTCCTCGCCGACTTCCTCCTTGAGCATCCGCTCGCCCTCGGATTTGGCGGCAATCGCCGCTTCCTCATCCGCGAGCTTCTTCTCAAGTTCCGGCATCTTGCCGTATTTCAGCTCCGAAGCGCGCGCGAGGTTCTGGGCACGCTCCGCTGCCTCCATCTCACCGCGCAGTTCGTCCATCTCCTTTTTGATGGCGCGCACGCGCAAGATCGCCTGCGTCTCACTCTCCCACTTCTCTTGAAGTTTCGCTTCCTCGGCGTGGAGCTGCTCCTTCTCCGCAACAAGAGCGGCGAGCTTTTCCTTCGATGCCTCGTCCGTCTCCTTTTTCAGTGCCTCTTCCTCAATGTCGAGCTGGAGGATCTTGCGCCGGATCTCGTCCAGCGGTGCGGGCATGGACTCGATCTCCGTGCGCAGCTTTGCTGCCGCCTCGTCAACGAGGTCGATCGCCTTGTCCGGCAGGAATCGGTCGGAAATGTAGCGGTCGGAAAGTGTCGCCGCCGCCACGAGTGCCGCGTCGCGGATGCGCACGCCGTGATGCACCTCGTAGCGTTCCTTCAGTCCGCGCAGAATGGAGATCGTATCCTCCACGCTCGGCTCGCCGACCATGACGGGCTGGAAGCGGCGTTCGAGAGCCGTGTCCTTCTCGATGTATTTGCGGTACTCATTCAGCGTCGTTGCACCGATGCAGCGCAGCTCGCCACGCGCGAGGAGCGGCTTCAACAGGTTGCCCGCATCCATCGCGCCTTCTGCTGCGCCCGCGCCGACGACCGTATGCACCTCGTCGATAAAGAGCAGTATCTGCCCCTCAGACTTTGCAATCTCGTTCAGCACACCCTTGAGACGTTCCTCGAACTCGCCGCGGAACTTCGCGCCCGCGACCAGTGCGCCCATGTCGAGCGAGTAGAGCGTCTTATTCTTCAGCGACTCGGGCACATCCCCCGCCACAATACGGCGGGCAAGCCCCTCGACAATCGCCGTCTTGCCGACACCCGGCTCACCGATGAGCACGGGGTTGTTCTTCGTACGGCGCGAGAGAATTTCGATTGAACGACGGATCTCCTCGTCACGCCCGATCACGGGGTCGAGCTTGTTTGCACGCGCCGCCGCCGTCAGATCGCGCCCGTATTTCTCGAGCGACTGGTACCCCTCCTCGGGGTTGTCGCTCGTGACGTTCTGCTTGCGATGCTTCTGGATCGCATCCTGCACCGCACTCTTCGTCAGCCGGAACTCACGCGCAATCAACTGCACCTCGTCGCTCCCATCCGTGATGAGCGCGAGCAGCAGATGCTCGGTCGAGACGTACTCGTCCTTCATCGACTTCGCCAGTTCCTCGGCACGTCCGAGCACGCGCACCATGTCCATCCCCATGCCAAGGCGGTTTGTCCCGCGCACGCTCGGAATGGCGGCAAGCTCCTTTTCGAGCCGTGCCTTGAGCAGGGGCAGATCAACACCGCAGACATCAAAGATGGTTGCGAGCAGCCCCTCCGGCTCCTTTGCAAGTGCAAGCAGCACGTGCACCGACGTGATTTCCTGATGATAGCGCATCGCCGCAATCTGCTGTGCCGACTGCAGTGCCGCAAGCGTGCGCGCTGTGTATTTATCCTGTTCCATAATGTGTCCCTCCATCGAATATTTGTCTTTATGAACCCATTATAGCAGTTAAGGTCAAAAAGTCAAATACTTTCTTTGATTTTTTGACTTTTATTTTTGAGAAAAAGCTCCGCCGATATTTCGACAGAGCCAGAAACTCAGGGAATCGCTGATAAAATGAAGTCCGTCAGATTGGCGTAGATTTTTTCGTCC
>NZ_DBHIVL010000114.1:0-4849 GCF_057271695.1 Centipeda sp. (in: firmicutes) | reverse complement strand
GGACGAAAAAATCTACGCCAATCTGACGGACTTCATTTTATCAGCGATTCCTTTACAGCGTATCAATGCCCCAATCAATATTTCTTTTGCCGAGATCATACAGGAGCTCAAAGTATTCCTTCTTCCAATACATAATTCCTGTATTGAACAGACACCTTTTCACGATCAATGGGATACGACAGCTTGGAGATAAAAACAATCCTCGTATGAGCCTGATTTCTGCTCATACGAGGATTGTGTTTTATAGATCCGCCTCAAGCTGCCCCTTCTTGAACACCTTGCCGATGGTGCCAAACTGGAAGGTGGCCGTTTCCTTGACGGTAAAGCGACCGTAAGTATTCCCCGCGCGATAGTTCGAGTTGAACGCCTCGCGCATGCCGCCCGCCGTGTGCATCTCCTCTCCGTAGACGAGGAAGGGATTCGGAACGACGGCAAAGAGGTTGTTGCCGAGGGGCATCCCCCAGAAGTCCGCATCACGCGTCGGTGTGACGGCGACAAAGCGCGGCTCAAGCTCGGGACGGCTGAGACGCAGCTGCATATTCGTGCAGCGCATCCCCTGCACTTCGTAGAGCTTAATGAAGTCGTCCTGCGCCTTCTTCTTTTGGAACATCGTCCCCATGACATCATAGAGCGCATTATAGTCGCGCACATAGTCCGCTGCACGCTCGGCAGGAGTTCGCTCACGCAGCTCCGGGACAGGAATCTGCGTGAGCGCAGCCGCCGCATCGGCAGCTTTTTTCCGTGCAGCTTCGTCCTGTTTCACGCGATCACTGGGCACAGGCTCTTTGCCACCCGTCGCACGCGCATAGCTTCCGGCTGCCCGCTCCATCGCATTCATCGGCTTGGACGGCTGCCCCGCTGCCGAGGAATTCGGCGACGGCGCAGCGACTCCTGTATATGCACGCGAGAGGTCGCGCTTCATCTCCTCATCGAGGAGATCGCTCACCGATGGGACAGCACGATGTGCAGCGGCGTTCGCCTCAGCCGCAGGATTGTCAGAGAGCTCCTTCTGCGCCTCCCTGCGCGGCGGTATTCCACCCGCACGCTGCTCTGCCGCCTCCAGCCGCTCCACCAATTCATCAATGCGACTCTGCTGACGCAGTGCCATCTTTTCGAGAAGCGTGACGCGCTTCGCGAGCTCATGAATCCGTGTCAGTTCGTCGGTTCCCATTCCCCTGACTTACCCCTTAAACTTCAATCTTCGCTGCACGCGCAAGCACCTCACGCGCCTCGCGCACAATGCGATCCACAATCACCTTGACCGGCTCGATCTCGCGCAGGAGTGTCAGCGTCTCGCCCGCCTGCACCATGCCGTTCACGACATCACCGTCCACGGCGGCGAGCTTGTTCGTGCCCGTCGCACGGTCGAGCAGTTCCTGCTTCGTCGCCTTGCCCGAGAGTTCGAGCGCGACAAAGTCCTCCGCAAACTTGTTCTTGACACCACGCACCGAGCCGCCAATCGTGAAACCCGTGACAATCGTGTCCGTATCCACTGCCTCGATCAGCTTTGCCTTCATATTGTCGTGCACAACGCATTCCTCGGCAACGAGGAAGCGGGTTCCCATCTGAATCCCCGCTGCACCCATGAGAAGTGCCGCCGCAAGCCCGCGACCGTCGCCGAATCCGCCCGCCATAACGACAGGGAGCTTTACCTCCGGAATGACCTGCTCCATCAGCGGCAGAGTCGAGAGCACGCCGATGTGACCGCCCGCCTCCATGCCCTCCACAACAATCGCGTCCGCGCCCTTTTCCTCCACACGCTTTGCGAGCTTTACGCTCGGCACAACGGGGATGACCTTCACGCCCGCCGCGTGGAGCTTTTCAAAGTACGGAACGGGATTGCCCGCACCGAGCGTCACGAACGCCGGTTTTTCCTCGCAGATCACGTCCACGATCTCGTCCTTGTTCGGTGCCATGAGCATCACATTGACACCAAACGGGCGATCCGTCAGCGTACGGCAGCGGCGAATCTCATCGCGTGTGTACTCCGTCGTACGCCCACCCGTCGAGATGATGCCCGCACCGCCCGCATTCGACACCGCAGACGCGAGATTCGCCTCCGAGATCCACGCCATGCCGCCCTGCAGGATAGGAACCTCGATTCCCAAGAGTTCTTTCAGCTGATTTGCCACGTTACTACCTCCGTAAATGTACCATGTGATTCTTACAAAGAAACAAGCAATACTTCTAAGCAAACCCTAGTGAAGCAAGCGAGAAAAGCACACGTTCTGCCCCCTGCGGATTTCTTTCGTTCAAGCGAAGCGCGTTTAAGAAGTCCGCAGGTATTTAGGCAGATAAGTGTGCGAACGTTTGCGTAACGAGGCGTTTGCGTGAAGTATGCAAGTATTCACTATACGCGCTCTATGCCCGCAACGGCATAGGCAGACATCCCTTCTCCGCTGCCCGTAAACCCGAGCCGCTCCTCCGTCGTCGCCTTGACATTGACATCGCCAACCGTCACGCCGAGCAGACGCGCAATATTCTCACGCATTCGAGGGATATACGGCAGCAGCTTCGGTGCCTGGGCGACAATCGTCGCATCCACATTGCCGATGGTATAGCCCTCCGCACGCACGAGACGCACGACCTCCTCCAGGAGCTTGCCGCTGTCCGCGCCCTTAAAGCGTTCGTCCGTATCCGGAAAATGCGTCCCGATGTCCCCGCGTGCCGCCGCACCGAGAATCGCATCCGAGACAGCATGAAGCAGCACATCCGCATCCGAATGCCCGAGCAGCCCCTTTTCATACGGCACATCCACACCACCAAGGATCAGCTTTCGACCCTCGACCAGACGGTGCACATCGTAGCCCATGCCAAACCGCGTCATTCGCCTTCTCCTTTCCGTCGTCGCACGACACCTCCGAGGAGACGCTTTGCTTCATGCACAGCCGTCTTCATCAGCTCACCTGCGCCCATATCGCTCCTCAGGATTGCCTCCGCAACGACCATGTCCTCGGGCGTCGTCACCTTGATATTGCTGTACTCACCCCTAACGATGTGCACGGGAACACCGATGCGCTCCACAAGGCTCGCGTCGTCCGTCCCGAGAAACCCATCTTCATCTGCGCGGCGGTTCGCCTCGCGCAGGATCTCCTTGCGAAATCCCTGCGGTGTCTGCACCTGCCACAGCGTACTGCGCGGCGGCGTCGAAACAACGACACCATCCTCCGTGGCAATCTTGATCGTGTTCTTCTCCGGCACAGCGACAATCGCCGCGCCCTCTGCGCGTACCACACGGATCAGCTCCTCAATCGTCTCGCGACGAATCAGCGGACGTGCGGCATCGTGTACGAGTACAATATCCGCCTTTTCCGAAACGAGTGCAAGTCCGTTGCGGATCGAGTACTGCCGCTCCGATCCGCCCGCGACCACCTGCCACGGAGCAAGCCCCTTCACACGGCTGAGCAGCCCGCGCACCGTCTCCACCTCATCCGCACCAACGGCAACGATCAGCTCACCGACCTCGGACACCTTGGAAAACGTGAGCAGCGTCCGCAGGAGCATCGGTTTGCCAGCGAGCGTCAGAAAAACCTTGTTCAGCCCCGCATTCATCCGATGTGCCTGCCCCGCCGCAGGGAAAACTACACTAACCATTCATTCCCCTCCTATGCGTCCTATGATTACCGCGTCAGCTTTGCAAAGATCATGCGACCTGCCGCCGTCTGCAGTGCCGAAGTCACCTCCACAGTCACGACCTCATTCATGCTGCGGAATCCACCGTCCACAACGATCATCGTGCCGTCATCGAGATACGCGAGCCCCTGCCCGTGCTCCTTGCCCGGACGCACAATCTGCACCGTCATGAGATCGCCGGGGATCGCGACCGGCTTCACCGCGTTCGAGAGCGCATTGATGTTCAGCACGGGAACACCGCGCAGCTGTGCCACCTTATTTAGGTTGAAATCATTCGTGATGATCTTGCCGCCAACCTCCTGCGCGAGTTGGAGCAGTTTGGAGTCCACCTCCGCGATGTCCTCAAAGTCCGTCTCCGTGACCTCCACCTTCATGCGCGACTCCTTGCGGATCTTTTGCAGGATGTCAAGCCCTCTGCGTCCACGCACGCGCTTCAAGGAGTCCGGCGAATCCGCAATATGCTGCAGTTCCTCAAGAACAAACACAGGAATGAGAAGCGTTCCCTCGAGAAATCCCGTCTCACAGATATCCGCGATGCGTCCGTCAATGATGACACTCGTATCCAGCAGCTTGTACTGTCGATCCGACTGCGCGGAGGATGCCGTCGTCTGCGTGGAGACACGCCCCTCACGAACACGCGACATATCGCGCAGGAAACGCGGGATAAAGTCAAAGACTGCCGCCAGCTCCTCCTGCTTACGCACCATGATGTGGACACCGAGATAGCCAAGCACAATGCTGAACACGATGGGAATGTAGTCGCCGACAATCGGTATCATAGAAAACGCGTCGCCCAGAAGACGCGCAATGATGAGTCCGATAAAAAGTCCGATTGCCCCTGCGATCACATCGCGTGTCGGCATCTTGCCGAGCTGCCCCTCCACCCACACGGAGAAACGCCTAAGGCGACCCGTGAAGAACGGCGCGAGCGGATAGCCGACCACGCCGCCGATAGCAGTACCGATGAGAATGCAGAGAAGTCCCGCCGGCGAGAGTCCAAGCACTCCGAGCTCGACATGCCAAAACGATGCCGCGAAATAGCCGCTCACCGTCGGAATCGCAAGCTCAAACAGAGTTCCCCCGACAATTGCCATAATGAGTACGATGAAAAAACGTAAAATACGATCGAATAACACACATTCACCTCCCTTCGTTAAATAGTTAGGGAATCGCTGATAAAATGAAGTCCGTCAGATTGGCGTAGATTTTTCGTCCG
>NZ_DBHIVL010000113.1:0-4929 GCF_057271695.1 Centipeda sp. (in: firmicutes) | reverse complement strand
GGCAAAAAAGATGCGTCAAGATGGCGGCGCTGAATTTATCAGTGCTTCCCTAATTATGCAATACTTTTTTATTATACATGGACATCATCAAAAAAGCTAGTATTCATACAATGAAAAATGCGAAAGGACTGCTCTGAGAAGCGAAAAACTTCCCAAAGCAGCCCTTGTCTTATGACGTTTGTCCTTCTTTCAGAACATCTTCGAGCGTATGCCATGCAAGCACCGCACATTTTACGCGCGCCGGCATATTCGAGATATTCTTGAGCGCGACCGCTTCATCCAGTTCCTCAAGCACGTCGTCATCCGTGACCTCGCGCTTGATCATTGCGGTGAAGAGCTGCGCAAGCCTGTGCGCCTCCTCGACCGTCTTGCCGCGCATGAGGTCAATCATGATGTCTGTGCTCGCCTGTGAAATCGCACAGCCGACACCTGTAAAGCCGCCGTCCTTGATGATGCCGTCTACAATCTCAAGCTCAAGCGTGATCTCATCGCCGCAGCTTGGATTGTGTCCGCGCTCGCGCACGGTCGCAGAGGCGAGTGCTCCCTTGTTCTCGGGCGAGCGGCTATGCTCGCCGATGACCTCCGTATAGAGCTCGCTGATCGCCGCTGTCTCAGTCGCCATAACCGAGCACCCCCCGTACCTTTTTCAGTGCCTCAATGAAGCGGTCGATGTCCTCATGGGTGTTGTAGAGATAGAAGCTCGCACGACAGGTCGCATTCTGCCCGAGATAGCGCATGAGGGGCTGCGCACAGTGATGCCCCGCACGGATGGCAACACCGTAGCTGTCAAGAATCGACGCCACGTCATGCGGATGTATGTCCTTCACATTGAACGTGATAATGCCCGTCTTATTGTCGCGAGCACTGTCACAGCCGTAGAGCTCCACAAAGGGCAATTCGCGTAGCTTCGGCAGTGCGTACGAAATGAGATCGCGCTCGATCCGCTCAATGCGGTCAAATCCGACCTTTTCAAGGTAGTCAATCGCTGCAATCAGCCCCGATGCTCCGCTGACGTTCTGCGTTCCCGCCTCAAATTTCGCCGGCAGCTCCGCATAGGTCGTCTCCTGCTCGCCCACATAGTCGATCATATCGCCGCCAAAGAGGAACGGCGGCATGGCATCGAGGATATCGTATTTCCCATAGAGCACACCGATGCCCATCGGCGAGAGCATCTTGTGCCCCGAGAACGCAAAGAAATCCGCATCCATCGCCTGCACGTCCACCGCAATATGCGGTACACTCTGTGAGCCGTCCACGACGATAACTGCCCCGACCTCATGAGCGCGGTCGGCAATCGCACGCACATCGTTGACGAGACCAAGCACATTCGATACGTGGGTCACGGCGACAATCTTTGTCCGCTCCGTAATCTGCGCCGCAATATCCGCTGCGGAGAGATTGCCATCCTCCTCGAGATAGATGTACTTGAGTACCGCACCACGCGCCTTGGCGACGAACTGCCACGGTACAATGTTGCTGTGGTGCTCCGAGACCGTGATGACGATCTCATCCCCCTCGCGGATATTCGCACGCCCGTAGCTGTATGCGACGAGGTTCAGTGCCTCCGTCGCATTTTTTGTGAAGATGATCTCCTCAGAGCGTGCTGCACCGATGAATTTCTGCGTCCGCACACGCGCCGTCTCGTAGATGTCCGTCGCCTTGACCGACAGCTCGTATGCGCCCCGATGCGGATTTGCGTTGCAGTAGGTGCAGTAGTCGGCAACCGCCTTGATGACCGCCTCCGGCTTCTGCGTCGTCGCTCCGTTGTCGAGGTAGACAATGGGGCGACCGTTCATCTTCGTCTGCAGAATCGGGAAATCCTGCAAATACTCGTTATTCCTGCGTTCCACCCAAAAGTCTCCTCTCAAGGTAGCTGCCGATCTCCGTACGCAGTTCGTCACACTCAATGCGTGCCAGTACCGGCTCAAAGGATGCCTCGACAATCAGCTGCTGCGCCGCACGCTCGTCGAGCCCTCTGCTCATCAGATAGAAGAGTTTGTCCTCATCCATTCGCCCGATGCTGACTGCATGATGCCCGTCCACATCGCCCTCGTGTGAGAGCATGAGTGGAACACTGCGATTGCGTGCATGAGGCGAGAGAATCATGACCTCCTCGTCCTCCTTGCCAACCGAGCCACGCGCCCCCTCGATGAAGTCCAGCGTCCCGCGAAACGTCTTGACGCTGCTTCCGAGGAGAGCACCGCGTACCTGCATATTCGCGTCCGTATGCCGTCCCTTCTGACGGATGATATAGTTGAGGTCGATCTTACGCTCCTCATCCCCGAAGTACAGCCCCCAGACATCCGCGCGTGCTTCATCACCCGCAAGCGTCACACACAGCTCGGATGCCGTATGGACAGCCCCTGCCTCAATGAGCGTGCAGGAGAACAGTCCCCCGCGAGCCACATTTGCGTGAATGCGGCTCGCCACAGGCACGTCGGTCGGTGCAAACTGGATGTAGGTCAGCGCAAGCTCTGCGCCCTCGGCAACATCCACATAGATCTCCTGCGCACCGTTCTCGCGCAGCTCCACAATATGTTTTGAACACTCTCCAACAGCAGCGGAGAGTTTGATTTCATCTTTGTTGTCCGCAAGCCCCGCAGGCACGGGGAGATCATTGACCCCGAGCCAACGCCATGTCGGCATGGGGATACGGCTGAATACATCCTGCATTGCCATCACCCCATCGTTCCTTCCAGCTCAATATTGACCAAGTTGTTCATCTCAACCGCATACTCAAGCGGCAGCTCCTTCGCAATCGGCTCGACAAAGCCGCGCACAATCATCGCACGCGCCTCCTCCTCGTCGATTCCACGGCTCATCAGATAGAAAATTGCCTCGTCGCTGATCCGCCCGATCTTCGCCTCATGACCGATGTCCACCGCATCGCACGCGACATCCATCACGGGCAGCGTATCGCTGCGCGACTCCGCATCCAGCATCAGCGACTCGCAGTTGACAGAGCACTTTGCCCCGACCGCACGCGGTGTCACCTTCACCCCACTGCGGTAGATCGCGATACCGCCCGACTTCGAGATCGAGCGTGAACTGATATTCGCCGACGTGTTCGGCGCATCGAAGATCACCGTCGCACCCGTGTCCAGTTCCTGCCCCTTCGAGGCAAACGTCACCCCCGTGAACTCACAGGTCGCATTCTCCCCATGCAGAATGCTCGTCGGATAGAGCATGGAAACGTGCGAGCCAAACGAGCCGGACACCCACTCAATCGCACCGTCCTTCTCCACCTTCACACGCTTCGTGTTGAGATTCATCATATTGCGCGACCAGTTCTCGATCGTCGAGTAGCGCAGACGTGCCCCCTCCTTGACGAACAACTCGACACAGCCCGCATGGAGATTCGTCACATTGTATTTTGGCGCAGAGCACCCCTCGATGAAATGTAGGCTCGCGCCCTTCTCCACAATGATGAGCGTGTGCTCGAACTGCCCCGCCCCCGCCGCATTCAGTCGGAAATAGGACTGTAGCGGGATGTCTACCTTGACCCCCTCGGGGACATAGACGAACGAACCGCCCGACCAGACCGCACCGTGCAGCGCGGCGAACTTATGCGCCTTTGGCGGCACGAGCGTCATGAAATACTGCTGTACGATGTCACCGTACTCCTGCAGTGCCGTCTCCATGTCCGTATACACAACGCCCTGCTCCACGAGCGACTCCTGAATCGAATGGTAAACCACCTCGGAGTCGTACTGCGCGCCGACCCCTGCGAGCGACGTTTTCTCCGCCTCGGGAATCCCCAGACGGTCGAACGTATCCTTGATGTCCTCGGGCATCTCATTCCAGTCCCCGACCATCTTCGCATCGGGACGCACATAGGTCACGATATCATCCATATTCAGTTCGGAGAGATCCGGTCCCCATGCAGGCATCGGCGTTGCGTGGTAAACGTCCAATGATTTCAGACGAAAATCGAGCATCCACTTTGGATCATTCTTGCGTGCTGAGATATCGCGAATGATCTCCTCCGTCAGACCCGACTGCGACTTATATGCCGAGCGATCTTCATTCGTAATATCGTAGATCGTCCGCTCAATGTCGGCGACCTGTGTTTTTTTCTTTGGTACAAAATCCCCCATTCGGCTCACCCCACTTGATCCTGGGA
The DNA here is from genome assembly GCF_057271695.1 of Centipeda sp. (in: firmicutes). Lineage (NCBI taxonomy): Bacteria > Bacillati > Bacillota > Negativicutes > Selenomonadales > Selenomonadaceae > Centipeda > Centipeda sp. (in: firmicutes). The sequence continues at coordinate 806 of NZ_DBHIVL010000113.1, read as the reverse complement.
CGCAAGGATATTGGCAAAACCTTCCTTGTTGATCTGCTGAATGAGTTCCGCACCGCCCTCGCGCACAATCTTCCCCTGCGCGACCACGTGCACATAATCCACCTTCAGCTTATCAAGAATGCGCGCGTTATGCGTGATGATGAGACAGGAATTCTCCGTCGTATGGAACTTCGCCACACCTTCGGACACAATCTGTACGGCGTCCACATCGAGCCCCGAATCCGTCTCATCGAGCAACGCCAGCTTTGGCTGAAGCATGAGCAGCTGCAGCACCTCACTGCGCTTCTTCTCGCCGCCCGAGAATCCTACGTTGAGATAACGCTGTGCATAGCTCGGGTCGATCTTCAGCTCTGCCATCATCGCATTCAGCTCCTTGCGGAACGGCATGAGCTTCACCTTTTCGCCCGTCATCATCTGACGCGCCGTGCGGATCATATTCTCCACCGTGATGCCCGGAATCTCTTCCGGTGTCTGGAATGCAAGGAACAGCCCACGTCGCGCACGCTCAAAGGCACGCAGCGCACCGATATCCTCACCCTCAAGCAGGAGGCTGCCGCCCGTCATCTCATACTTTGGATGCCCCATGATGACATTCATCAGCGTCGACTTGCCCGAACCGTTCGGCCCAAGGATAACATGCACCTCGCCCTTGCGAACAGTGAGATTCAGCCCCTTTAGAATCTCCTTGCCCTCCACGCCCGCATGAAGATCCTTTATTTGCAGCAATACATCTGCCATGGTAAACTCTCCTTAAAGGAAGCACTGATAAATTCAGCACCGCCATCTTGACGCATCTTTTTTGCCCG
>NZ_DBHIVL010000112.1:0-4973 GCF_057271695.1 Centipeda sp. (in: firmicutes) | reverse complement strand
GGACGAAAAAATCTACGCCAATCTGACGGACTTCATTTTATCAGCGATTCCCTAACTTGATTTTTATGCTTACTTTATAACTCAAATAAGCATAAAAATCAAGATGCTTTATCATTTTATCAAGAAACGAGGGTCATCATGTACTATAACCTCATCGCGAGCGCGGAGGAGAGTACGGTACTCGCACAGTATGTGCGGGAGGAGCGTGCGCCGTACGGCTCGTACCAGTCGGAGGAGGCACTGGAGCGGGCACTCATCCGTCTGCTGGAGGAGGAGGGCTATGCGTATCTCCCCATTCACGATGAGGCGGAGCTGATCGCCAATCTGCGCACGCAGCTCTCGGTACTGAACGACTATGATTTCACGGATGCGGAGTGGGAACGCTTTTTCAAGACGTCGATTGCACCCGCGAGCGACGGCATCGTAGCGAAGACGCGGCGCATCCAGACGGACTATATCCAGAATTTGAAACGTGACGATGGCACGACGAAGAATATACGTCTGATTGACAAGGAGAACATCCACAACAACCGTCTGCAGGTGATCAATCAGTATGCGGTGGAGGGTGGTGTGGACGCGGGGGAGCATGCGGCGGCACACACGAACCGCTATGATGTGACGATCCTCGTGAACGGGCTGCCGCTCGTGCATCTGGAGCTGAAGCGGCGCGGCGTGGAGGTCCGTCAGGCATTTAACCAGATTCGCCGCTATCAGCGGGATAGCTTCTGGGCGGGCGCGGGGCTGTACGAGTATGTGCAGATCTTCGTCATCTCGAATGGGACGAATACGAAGTACTATTCCAATACGACGCGTGCGAGCCATATCCGTGAGATGGACGCTGCGGGGCGCAAGGCAAGCAAAAAGACGAGCAACAGCTTTGAGTTCACGTCCTACTGGGCGGATGCGGGCAACCGCCTCATTACCGACCTGATGGATTTTGGGCGGACGTTTCTTGCACGGCACACGCTGCTCGCGCTTCTCACGCGGTACTGCATTTTCACGACGGAAGAAGTGCTCATGCTCATGCGTCCGTACCAGATTGCGGCGACGGAGCGGATTCTCAGCCGCATCAAGATTTCGTCCAATTACAAGACGTGGGGGCGCATCGAGGGCGGCGGCTACATCTGGCACACGACGGGCTCGGGCAAGACGCTGACCTCATTCAAGACGGCGCAGCTCGCCTCTGCAATGCCGGAGATTGACAAGGTGCTGTTCGTGGTCGACCGCAAGGATCTCGACTACCAGACGATGAGGGAGTATGACCGCTTCGAGAAGGGGGCGGCGAACGGCAATACGTCGACGGCGGTGCTTGCGCGGCAGCTTGCGGACGATGGAGCGCGTATTGTGGTGACGACGATACAGAAGCTGTCGAATTTCATCCGGCAGAACAGGACGCACCCGATCTATGGCAAGCATGTTGTACTGATTTTCGATGAGTGCCACCGCTCGCAGTTCGGTGAGATGCACACGGCGATCACAAAGGCGTTCAAGAAGTATCACGTCTTCGGATTCACGGGGACACCGATCTTTGCACCGAATGCGGCAGGGGCGGGCAAGCCATCTGCGCGGACAACGCCAGAACTCTTCGGGGACAAGCTGCACACCTATACGATTGTGAATGCGATCAATGACGGTAATGTGCTCCCGTTCCGTATTGACTACATCAATACGATGAAGAGCAAAGATGACGTGGATGATAAAGAGGTACGTGCGATTGATCGGGAAAAGGCACTCGCCGCACCCGAGCGCATTCACGAGGTGACGAAATACATTCTCGCGCATTTCGACCAGAAGACGATGCGGAGTAAGGCATACGCGCTCAAGGGGCAGCGTGTGCTCGGATTTAACTCCATGTTTGCCGTCGCGTCGATTCCTGTCTGCATGGCGTACTACGAGGAGCTGCGCCGTCAGCTGAAGGAGGCGGGACGAAGTCTCACGATTGCGACCATCTTCAGCTATGCGGCGAATGAGGACGATCCCGAGGATGCGCTGCCCGATGAGGACTTTGATACGGCGGGGCTTGACCGCACGAGCCGAGACTTTCTTGATGATGCGATTGCGGACTACAACGCGCAGTTTCATACGAATTTCTCGACGGACGGCGATTCGTTCCAGAACTACTATAAGGATCTCTCGCAGCGGATGAAGAAGCGTGAGATTGATCTCCTCATCGTGGTGAATATGTTCCTCACGGGCTTTGATGCGACGACGCTCAATACGCTCTGGGTGGACAAGAATCTGAAATACCACGGGCTGATTCAGGCGTTCTCGCGCACGAATCGGATTCTGAACTCGGTCAAGACGTTTGGAAATATTGTCGCATTCCGCAATCTGGCAAAGGCGACGGATGATGCGATCTCGCTCTTTGGCGATGAGAATGCCGAGAGTGTCGTGCTCCTGCGCGGATTCCGTGACTACTATGACGGGTATGACGATGAGAAGGGGCAGCATCACAAGGGATATGCGGAGCTGATCAGAGAGTTGCGTGCGAAGTTCGCTGTCGGTGAGCAGGTCTTAGGCGAGACGGCACAGAAGGATTTTGTGCGGATCTTCGGCAGCATCCTGCGTCTGCGGAACATCCTCACGGCGTTTGACGATTTCGCGGAGGACGATCCGCTGCTGCCGCCGCGCGATTTGCAGGACTACCAGAGTTCCTATCTCGATATACACCATATATTGACGGGGCAGGGGAATGCGGAGAAGGAGAACATCAACGACGATGTCGTGTTCGAGCTGGAACTGATTCGGCAGGTAGATATTAACATCGACTACATTCTCATGCTCGTGGAGAAGTATCATGCTGCGAACGGTGCGGACAAGAGCATCATTGGCGCAATCGACCGTGCCGTTGGGTCGAGCCCGGAACTCCGTAGCAAAAAGGAGCTGATCGACGGGTTCATTGCGACTGTCAATACGGATACGCGGGTGATGGAGGACTGGCGCAGATACGTCACGGAGGAGAAGGAAAAGGCACTCGCCTCCATCGTAGCGGAGGAGAATCTGAAACCCGACGAGACGGAAAAGTTCGTCGCGAGCACGTTCCGCGACGGTCGGCTCAAGACCACGGGTACTGCCATCGACGCGATCCTCCCACCCGTGCGTCGCTTCGGCGGAGGGCGTGCGGAGAAGAAGCACTCTGTAATAGAGAAACTGAAGGCTTTTTTTGAGAAATTTATGGGGCTTGTGGGGGAGTAGGCGTGTAGGAGTGAAGATGCATGCAGCTGACGAAGGGAATGCCGAGTGCGCTGGTCGGTGCTTGGGGCGGTGACACCCTGCCGCCCGCGCCATTCGCAAAGGAAAAGAGCAGCAGGACGCAAGTCCACCTGCTCAGCACAGGATATGATTGTTCATTTGGAATGACCTATAGGAAGCACTGATAAATTCAGCACCGCCGTCTTAGCACATCTTTTTCGCCCTGTCTGTGCCCTAGAATCCTCCACATAGTCTATGCTATGCGTCCGGTTTGTCTCCTTGACAGGACAAAAAATCTGCACCAATCCGACGAACTTCATTTTATCAGCGATTCCTATAGATCCATGCTGTTCGGATTCAACAGGAAGTCGTAAACACTCATCACTAAAACGCCTGCCTGATTGTAAAGTGGCACAATAGCATCCTTTGTGATGATTATCTTCTTGAAGCCATCCCCCGTATTGATGAGAGATCGTTGTTCCTGCTGCATTTTCTTTTCATCCGGCATAGTGAAAGCTGACTGGATATAGTAGCGTTTGGAACCCTTGTTGCAGACAAAATCGATCTCCAGCTGTTTTCTGATCTTTTTGCCCGCCGGATCTGTTTCATTCATCACCACCACACCGACATCTACGTTATAGCCCCTGACCTTCAGCTCATTAAAGATGATGTTCTCCATCGCGTGTGTTTCTTCGACCTGTCTGAAATTTAATCTGGCATTTCTAAGCCCAAGATCAGTGAAGTAATACTTCGAGGGTGTATCGATATATTTTCTGCCCTTTATATCATACCGAATTGCACTGTCGATCAGGAAAGAGTCCTCGAGGTAATCGATATAGCGTTTGATCGTTGTCTTGCTAATCGTCTTGCCCTTTACGCTCTTAAAGGTTGCCGACAGTTTGCTTGGATTGGTTAGAGAACCTATCGCTGAAGATAGGATATTCAGCAGATCTTCCAGCTCAGCTTTGTTCCTGACGTTATTTCTGCCGATAATATCGGAGATATATGTCTCCTCGAATAGGGATTTCAGGAAAAAGCACTTCTGATCCGGCGTGGCAAAATTAAGTACCAATGGAAGCCCACCATAGAGTACATAGTCGCGCCATCCATCAGCCTTTTCTCCTCCGTATACAGACATGAACTCCGCGAAGGTCAGAGGGTACATGCGCACTTCATCGCCGCGTCCGCGAAACTCTGTAATGATATCTTTTGAAAGAAACTTTGCATTGCTGCCGGTTACATAGACATCGACATTCTTTCTGCGTACCAGGCTGTTCAGAATGGACTCAAAATCTCCGAGAAGCTGCACTTCATCTAACAGAACATAGTATTGATCCTGATCGCGAATCCGCTCGGTCAGATATGGGAAGAATACTTCCGAATCCTGATACTTTTTATTCTCATAAGCATCAAAGGCGACTTCTATGATGTGATCGTCCGGAACGTGATCACTATTAAGATACGCTCGGAACAGTTCAAAGAGCAGATAGGACTTCCCACATCTGCGAACACCGGTAACAACCTTAATCAGACCATTGTGGCGCTTGGAAATCAGTTTGCTCAGGTAGAGATCTCTGCGAATTTCCATTCTTATCATCCTTTTGTTTTGTGATATAAAAATGCGGAATCCGCATTTTTGTCCATTTGAATTATAGCCGATTTCAAAACGAGTAGCAATCTCCTGTGGGATGTTTTTGCGGAATCCGCATTTTTGTCTATTTTCGTCTTGAGGAAGCACTGATAAATTCAGCCACGCCATCTTGACGTATCTTTTTTGCCCG
>NZ_DBHIVL010000111.1:4889-5117 GCF_057271695.1 Centipeda sp. (in: firmicutes) | reverse complement strand
GGCATCGAGCTGAAGGGCGGCGACGTCATCACCTCGACCATCAGCCTGAACTCCATCAACGAACTCGGTCTTGCCGTCGGCAAGGAGGCATATGCCGTCATCAAGGCGACATCCGTCATGGTCGGCGTCGACCACTAAGGGAATCACTTTCCGGTGAAAGAGGTCAGCCATGCGAGACACAAATCGTCTCGCATGGCTGACCTCTTTTGATGCACACGAAAGCCCCCC
>NZ_DBHIVL010000111.1:0-4879 GCF_057271695.1 Centipeda sp. (in: firmicutes) | reverse complement strand
CCCTACGACGTATCGTCGTAGGGCGGGGCTTATGTTATGTCATCACAAACATCGCAGGAATTGTTTGATCTGCATCACACCGTCACGGATGTGCCGGAATCATCCAGCTCAGGATCGGTGTAGACTGCAGCGCCACAATGGCAGAGACAAAAATCAGCAGGAAGATACTGTGTTTTACCGTAAACCGCAGGAGTTCGGACTCTCTTCCCAAGAGACCGACGGATGCCGCCGCAACCGCGATGGACTGCGGAGAGATCATCTTACCTGTGACACCGCCGGATGCGTTCGCCGCCATAGCGAGCAGCGGGTCAACACCGATGCGGCTCGCCGCCACCTGCTGGAGTTTACCGAACAGGAGGTTGCCCGACGTATCCGAGCCAGTGATGAACACGGCAATCCACCCGAGCGCCGCCGAGCAGAACGCAAACGCATTACCGGTCGCAGCAAGCGCACTGCCGAGAGTGTTCGTCATACCCGATGCGTTCATGACGTATGCAAAGCCGACAACGAAGCAGATGGAGAGTAGCGCGAGCTTGATCTCCTTGAACGTGTCAATCGCCACCGCAAACATATCACTCCAGCTGATCCCGATCACGAACTTCGAGAGGATCGCAGCCACGAGAATTGCCGTACCTGTTGCACCGATAAAGTCGAGCTTGAACATCGCCGCAATCGGCTGCTGCGAGATGGAGCTGACAATGTTGTTGTGGATGAGCGGAACCGCATACTGGATGACAAAGGGTTTGAACAGAGCCTTCACAGGTGCGAGCGTCCAGACCGAGATCGAGATCGTCAGGATCAGGAACGGCGACCATGCGGAGATGATCTGTCCCGTCGTATAGGACTTCGGTGTCACGGACTGCTCCGGCTCACCCTCAAACTTCCACGTAGTCTTGGGCTTCCACACCTTCAGCAGAGCAACGGTACAGACGAGTGAGACGAGTGCGGACAGGATATCCGGGAGCTCCGGCCCCATGAAGTTCGAGCTGAAGAACTGCGAGACCGCAAACGAACCGCCCGCCACGACAACCGCCGGCAGAACCTCAAAGACACGCTTGAAGCCCGCCATCGTCGCAACGAGATAGAACGGGATGAATATGGAGACGAGAGGCAGCTGACGACCAATCATCGCTGCGATATCCGTCGCGGGAATCGGCGTGCCGTTGGCGTATACGCCAAGACCGTCCATAACCGTGACCGGAACACCGACCGCACCGAACGCAACCGGAGCCGTATTCGCCAAAAGGCAGATACCTGCTGCATACAGTGGCTTGAATCCGAGACCGACGAGCAGTGCCGCCGTGATGGCAACCGGTGCGCCGAAGCCCGCCGCGCCCTCCAGGAACGCGCCAAAGGAAAAGGCGATGAGCAGTGCCTGGATACGACGGTCATCCGTCAGGGAGATGACACTATCACGAATGATATCAAAGTGGCCCGTCTTGACCGTCATCTTGTAGAGAAAGACCGACATCCAGATGATCCAGCCAATCGGAAGGATACCATATATGATACCCTGCAGGGCTGCCATGCCCGCAAATCCCGCCGGCATTTCGAACGCGACACAGGCAATGACCATCGCGATCAACATCGTTGTCATACCGGTCAGCCAGCCACGTACCTTGAACCCTGCCAAGGCGACTAGGTAGTATAAGATAGGAATAAGCGCAACGAACGCCGACAGGTAAAGATTACCTGAAACGGGCTCTAACAGCTGAACGAAAGTTTCCATGCTTCCTCCTCTGCATTATTCGACAAAATTCGGGCGAATCAAAAGAGATAACTCGTCCGATTCGCCCGAACTTTCCGGCAGCACTTAGAGCGTCTTATACGCCTCTTCCAGCGTATTCTTGAGCGTCGTAGCGGAGTTCTTCATCTTTGCGAGCTCCTCATCCGACAGCTCCATCTCGACGATCTCGCGGATGCCCTCACGGCCGATGATGGCAGGGACACCGATGTAGAGATCGTTGACACCGTACTGCCCTTCGCAGTATGCACTGACAGCCAGCTCCGTGTTCTCGTCACGGAGAATTGCCTTGACGATAGTGAACAGCGAAATACCGATTGCATAGTAGGTTGCACGCTTGCGGTTGATGATCTCGTAGGCGGCGCGCATAACACGCGTCTCAACATCCTTGAAATCCTCCGCCTTGAACTTCTTACTCGAGGCAAGGAACTTCTGGAACGGCTTGCCGTATACATAGACGTTGCTCCATGCGGCAAACTGCGTATCGCCGTGCTCGCCGAGGATATAGCCGCGCACGCTGTTCGGCGCGATATCCAAGATGTCGCCGAGCATATAGCGGAAACGCGACGTATCGAGCGTCGTGCCGGAGCCGACCACGCGATTCTTCGGGAAGCCCGTAAACTTCTGCAGAGCGTTCGTCAGAACATCGACAGGGTTGGATGCGATCACCAGAACGCCGTCAAATCCGGAGGCAACAATCTGCTCGGACATATCCTTGACCGCCTTGATGTTCTTATCCACCAACTGCAGACGCGTCTCACCCGGCTTCTGCGGCAGACCGCCGCAGATGACGATGACATCCGCATCCGCACACTGCTCATATCCGCCTGACGTGACCTTGATGGGAGGAACCAGTGCGCCTGCGTGGTTCAAATCCATCGCTTCGCCTTCTGCCTTCTCAGGGAAGAAATCGATCAGGCCGAGTTCCTCGCAAAGGCCGCTCGCGTAAAGCTGATACGCAAAGCTCATTCCGACCATGCCCGCACCGACAAGCACAACTTTTCTGTTCTTTGCCTTCATAAATTTTCCTCCAATTATCTAGCTTCTTTGCGAGTGTGGTCACACTTTCGCATATCTCGGTCTCTATTATATTCAATAAAGAGAAAAAAAGCAATAAAAATTTTGACTTTTTGGGTGATTTTTGAAACACTTGATATCCGTTGTCAAATCGAATCATTCCTCACGCTGAATTTGCAGTGTCTCCCCCGCCTGATTTCTCCGATTCATTCGCGTGCCGCTTCGGCGGGTGCGGGTGGTAGAGACTCCAATTCCAGTGAATCGCCGCAAAGCGGATCATGAGGACGAGGAGAAACGCGAGCCACGAGTCCGCCTCCACCCCGAGCGTAAAGCGCAGCGCACAGAACACAAACGCCCCCACGAGCGATGCCGCCGCATAGACCTCAGCATAGAGCACAACGGGCATCCGCTGGGCGAGCACATCGCGGATCATACCGCCGCCGACCGCCGTCGTCGCCGCAAGCAGGATCGGCAGCACATAGCTGTCGTCCCCACCCACGCGTACCCCCGTCAGCGCACCCGTGATTGTAAAGGCGGCAAGTCCGATTGTATCCGACACATTGAAGATCGTGAGAAGCCGCTGGCGGCGCATACGGTGCAGCGCCGTCCACTGGTAGAGGAACGACGTTGCGAGCGCCACCCCCACCGAGAGGAGGAAGTTCGTCGTATCCCGCAGCGCCATCGGCGGCGTGATGCCGACGAGCACATCACGCACCATACCGCCGCCGACTGCCGTCGCCAGAGCCAGCACCGAGATCCCGAAGATGTCCATACGGCGCGAGATGCCGACCAGTGCCCCCGACACCGCAAAGGCAAGCGTCCCGATGATATCGAACAGCCGCCACAGATCTTCTACTGCCATAGTTTCGTCCTTCCCTTATACGCCACATTAGCTTCCCCCGCCGATGCGGGGGTAATGGCAAGCTACACGAGCCGATAGGGGCGCCTCTAGCTCATTCGACTCTCTCACGACAGAAAACCACAAATCGACCAAGGCGCCCCTTCCGTCACGCTGACGCGTGCCACCTCCCCCGTGCCGCACGGGGGAGGCTTTTCATCCACGGAATTTTAGCTTCCTTCGCCGCAGCGCAGAGGCTTTCAGCATACGCCCATCACGCCATATTAGCTTCCCCCGCCGATGCGGGGGAAGTGGCGAGCAACGCGAGCCGATAGGGGCGCCTGTGACACAAGCGACGCCCTATCGTCAGAAACGCACCAACGTCCAAAGCGCCTCTAGCTCGTCTGACGCTCTGACATCAGTACACATGCCCATCATCTTCTACGTCGCCAATCTCTTTTCCTGCACGAATATCAGCAATCGCCCGTTCAACCGCCTCGCAGACAGAGGGAAATCGTCTTTGAATTTGCTCATTTGTAAAGCGAAGCACACGAACGCCCTGTTGTCTCAAAAATTCGCTTCGAGCGGCATCATAGCGCTGTCCCGTTTCCTCGAAATGCTGACTGCCATCCACCTCAACGACAAGTCGAATTGATGGCGCATAGAAATCTGCAATGTAGTTTCCGATGGGCTGCTGACGGCGAAAATGACAAGAATTCTGTGACAGAAAATCGTACCAGAGACGGCGTTCTTCGGGTGTCATGTGTTGCCGCAGTTCTTTCGCATACTGCTTTGTTTTTGTCTTGTAGTCACGCATGAAGTCAGCGATCCTCCATTGGCCAAGGCGCCCCTTCCGTCACGCTGACGCGTGCCACCTCCCCCGTGCCGCACGGGGGAGGCTTTTCATCCACGGAATTTTAGCTTCCTTCGCCGATGCGCGGAGGCTTTCAGCATACACCCATCACACCATATTAGCTTCCCCCGCCGATGCGGGGGAGCGGTCAACCTCTTCCAATCACACTTCGCCTTTCGGCTTGTGTTCTTGGGAGGTTTTCCCATACGACCTGTTACCCGCTCAGCTGCGCCCTTCGGGCTTGCTTCTCGGACAGGTCAGTAAGTGGCGAACGCAGTGAGCCGATAGGGGCACCTCTAGCTCATTCGACTCTCTCACGGCAGAAAACCACAAATCGGCCAAAGCGCCCCTTCCGTCACGCTGACGCGTTCCACCTCCCCCGTGCCGCACGGGGGAGGCTTTTCATCCACGCCACATTAGCTTCCTT
>NZ_DBHIVL010000110.1:0-5131 GCF_057271695.1 Centipeda sp. (in: firmicutes) | reverse complement strand
GTCTCCTTGTTCGGACGAAAAAATCTACGCCAATCTGACGGACTTCATTTTATCAACGATTCCTTAACAGTTTTTCTTATGAACATACATACAAATGTTGCAAATGACACTTTCTTTTTTGAAATCTTGTGTTATAATTTGAAACAATCGGGGGGATTCCCCTTTACTGTCGATTATCTTCATCATATAGGAGGTCTATCATGGCGATTACAAAGGACATGAGCATCATTGAGATCGTGCAGACGTATCCCGACACGGTTGAGATTCTCATGAATGCAGGAATGGGCTGCCTCGGCTGCGCGGCCGCGCATTTCGAGAACATTGAGCAGGGCGCAATGGCGCACGGCATCGACATCGATGCACTCATCAGCGAACTCAACGCTGCCATCGGTGCGTCGTCTGCGGCAGCGCAGTAAAGAAATTGCTGATAAATGCCAATCCCCCCGACCGTGGAGTATTCCATGGTCGGGGGGCTTTTTGCTGCATTGCCACAATGATCGCCGTGTAATCAGGAAATCGCCTCGAGCGGAATCACGTGCGGCACATCGTGTTCATCGACATAGACTTTTGTCTTGACACGATATACCGTCTCCATCATACGCTCTGTAAAAATCTCCTGCGGTACGCCCTGCGCATACACTTCCCCGTCCTTCAGCACGATGAGCTCATCGGCGAACTTCGCAGCCAGATCGAGATGATGCAGCGTGACCAGTGTCGTGAATTGATTTTCCTGCGTCAGTCTTTTCAGCAGCGTCAACAGTTTGAACTGCTTATGCAGATCCAGTGCGCTGGTCGGCTCATCGAGCAAGAGTACCGACGGTTCCTTGACCAGTGTCTGCGCGATGAAGACGAGCTGCCGCTGCCCACCGCTCAGTGCCATGATGCTGCGCGATGCGAGTGCCTGCATATTCAGCCGCTGCAGCACTTCCTCCGTCGCACGAATGTCCTCCTCCTTGACACGAAAGGACAGGGAGCCCATACGCCCCAGCATCACAACCTCGAAGACACTCAGATTGATCTTGCAGTCGTTGTCCTGCGACAGATAGCTTACCGTGCGGCTGAGTTCCCCGATGTCATATGCCGCCATCGGCTTGCCGTTGATCTGAATATCCCCTTTGCCGGGCAGAATTCCGATGATCGTTTTCAGCAGCGTTGATTTCCCCGCGCCGTTCGTTCCGATCACCGCAGTCAGTTTGCCGGTTTGAGCGACAAAGTCAACCCCCCCGCAGGATATTCTTCTCGGAATCGGAGGAATATCCAAAGGTCAGATTATGAACTTCAATCATTTGAAATAGCTCCTTTTCCTAGTCAACACCAGCGAGAAGAAAAAGGGTACTCCGATGATTGCCGTCACAATGCCGATCGGAAACATCGCCCCCGGAATCAGCATCTTGCTGCCAATGGACGCGAGCGATAGGATCGCCATACCGCACACCGCGGAGAGCGGCAGGAAATACCGCTGATCCTCACCGACCAGCATCCGCGCAATATGCGGCCCAACGATGCCGATAAAGCCGATGGTTCCCACGAAAGAAACAGCGACTGCGGTAATGATTGAGATGAACAGAAAGATCTTGACTCTCAAACGCTCGACATTGACCCCCAGACCGGACGCCTTCTCATCCCCAAGCTTGAGCGCGGTCAGCCGCCACGATTCACGCATCATGAGCGGAAGCATCAGAAGCAGTACAATGAAAACAATGGAGATGTTCACCCAGTTCGCCTTGGACAGACTGCCCATCGTCCAAAACACAATATTCTGGAGAGCCTCGGGGGTTGCCATGTACTGCATTAGAGACTGAAGTGCCTGAAACAGGAACATCATACCGATACCGGCAAGGATCATTGTCTCCGAGGAAAAGTTTTTGATCTTGTTGATGGAGTATATGAAGAAGCTCGTCAGACACGCAAATACGAACGCACCGAAGGGCACCATAAACTCCCCCAGCAACTCCAGTGAATCCAGCCCAACCACCACTGCAAGGGATGCCCCAAATCCCGCACCTGCCGATATACCGAGTGTGTAAGGGCTGGAGAGCGGATTGTCCAGGATTGTCTGCATTCCCGCACCTGCAATCCCCAGGGAGGCACCGACCAGCAGTGCCATAACCGCCGTCGGAAGCCGAATCGACCAGACAATGACACTGGCACTTTTAGAAGCCTCGGGCGACTGTATCACAACCAGCCACACATCATACGGTGTCAGCGAGGCGGGACCGACGATCACGTCGGTCAAAAAACTCACTGTACAGACCAGCAGCCCGAGAAAAATAAGAATGATTCTGCGGTAACTATGCTTCTTATAGTCAAATTGCTCCGCCATATCTCCCACAATTCCAAACCCTTCTCTACTTCAACTGCATGAACCACGTTCCGCCATAGGAGAACGGAAGGAATTTTGCGTAGAACTCCTTGAGCGTCGCCTCCGGATCTACATCTGCGAACTCCTCGGGATAAAACGTTTTTGCCAGGTACTCGAATACCGCACAGTCATAGATATCACGCGGCAGGCCGTGATGTGTTGAATATACCTGCTTGTTCTTGACCGCCTTCAGCTGCCCCCAGCCATCGCGCTCCGTGAATGCCTTGAGGAGCTGCTGCGAATGTTCTTCGTTCGTTTCAAATCCGAGGCGCATGGAGGTCGCCTTCTTCGGCCAATAGGAGCCAATAATCATGATGATGTCGGGGTCCTTTTCCAGAATGAATTCGGGGTTGACAGGTCCCGCCGACTCGACGACATCCTTGGTGATAAGATCCGCGCCGCACACCGTTGCCAATGCTCCCCATGCAACCTTGCTGCTGTATGCAAATCCATACCCCTCGGGCCCCTCGTTGCCCGTTTCGATATAGACGGTCGGTTTCGGCTTGTTGATCTTATTGACACGATCAACGACCTTGGTCACGCGATCCGTATAGAACTTTTTGAGTTCCTCTGCGCGCTCCTCCTTGCCCAGAGCCTTGCCGATCACCTCGATGGAACGCTGATGATTTTCGAGCTTCTCTGCATGATAGTCGATGTAGATGGTCGGTATGCCGGCCGCATCGATTTTTGGTTTCACATCGGACTCGTACTGATCTTTCATATTCAATGGGATAAAGATGACATCTGGATTCAGAGAGATGACCTTCTCCGTATCGAATGTTTTATCATTTACAGAGCCGATGAGAGGGATCTTTTCGAGCTCCGGCAGATCCGCTTTGAAATGATTCCACATATCGACGCGGTATTTGCTCAAATACGGATCAATGCCAACAACAAGATTGGCAACATCTTTGCCTGTCAGTGCTGCCATCGTCATAAACGCGCCGCCCGATGCACTCCACTGCACAACAACGCGCTCTGCCGGCTTTTTGAGCGTGACCTTCTGTCCTGTGACATCCGTAATCTCAATGGGCTTGTCGTTCTGCGCCGCATCCTTTTTCACATCTCCCCCGCCCCCGCAGGCCGTGAGAATCATGCTGACCATCAGAAGAAGTGCCGTAACAACGACAGCCATGCGTCTCTTTGTCTGAAACATAAACACACCTTTTTCCTTATTTCTTGAAAACCATACTCCTTGAGAATCGCCGATAAATAAAATCCATCGTGTTTTATTATTGTTTCATACAAAAAGCCCCTTTCCCCAACTAGAGGAAACGGGCTGTGCGCTCGACCTCACACAAACACCACACCAAATAAGCTCAGGCATAGTATGAGCGTCATGTTTACAAAATCTCCATCCCCGTCACTCGCAGGTCAGTCGGTGATTGTCAACTAGGCAGTTCTCCTGGCTCCAGTTCATCGTTCCTTTGCGCCTTCCCAAGAAAATATCTCAGTGACCAAGGACGCTGTGCGTCCTTCTGCAAAGTCGCTCGCTGTTACAGTGGCGTGACCGCTTTGGCTTGTACCAAATTCCCTATTAAGTCAAGGAATCCCTGATAAAATGAAGTCTGCCAGATGATGGCAGGTTGAATTTATCAGTGCTTCCTTCAACACCTAATCCAATCATATGAAATTTTACCCATGATAACATGCGCTTTTTAATGTGTCAATCAAAACATATAACGCTGAAATAATTGTATTTTCTAACAATGACGTTCCACTGTGAAACGTGCAAGAGCAACTGTCTCCTTGGGCTGAATACGTGCCTTCTCACGCGCAATGGCGATCTGCTGCTCTGCCGTATCAATGCCCGCGAGATCGGGCAGGAGCAGCCCGCGACGATTGTCCGTCAGGCTCTTGACAATCACACCGTAAGTTTTGGGGTCAAGCTGCGCCGCAGACTCAATCGGCTCGGGCGTACTCAGCACATCCACCGAATAGACGAGACGGTTCAACTCATGCTCCTCAATCGGTTCAAAACGTCCGTCGTGCGCGGCGGCAGACACCGCATTGTAGAGAATCTCCTCGGCAAGGCTCTGCTGCGCAGGCACAAACGTCCCAATGCAGCCGCGCAGCTTGCCGTATTTCTTGATGGATACAAACGCGCCCGCGCGGCTCTCCGTCAGTTCCTGCGGCAGTTCTGCGGGAAGCGGCAGATAAGAATGTGTCCGCACAAAATGCTCGACACTCATGCGTGCAAGCCGCACATAATCATCCTCCGCCGCACGCAGTTCAGCAATCGCCCGATCCTCTGTATGCACAAGCTGCGCCGCGAAGTCATTCGCCTCGTTCCGACCTGTCACGGTGAATGAGGCAACGGCATACCCCACACCAAATGGAGCTTCGTAGCTGTGCAGATCTGCATCCATCGCCGCACAGTCAAGCACACCCGCGAGCACCCACAGTCCGTTTAGCTCGCAGTGCCCCGCCATCTCGGCAAAACTGCCCGGAATCCGCAAGAGCGAGAGGAAATCCCCCGTTTTTAGAAATGCCGTGCAGAGCTCATCAAACTCCGCGCCCTCGGGCGCAAAGCCATTTGCACCGCCCTCCATGAGACGATGCGAGAGATCGCCGCTCGCGATGCAGATGGTACGACGACCGAGCCGTTCTGTAGTCGCCGCAATCAACTGCCCGAGCAGAGCATGTGTATGCGCGGGCAGTCCCGCGATGCCGATGCGGACAAATTTAGTCGGTGCATCTCCCAGATATTCACTTAGGGAAACACTGAAAAATTCTTTTGTTGCACGATTGAGCTCCAAAATATTACAA
>NZ_DBHIVL010000109.1:0-5358 GCF_057271695.1 Centipeda sp. (in: firmicutes) | reverse complement strand
TGCGGGCAAAAAAGATGCGTCAAGATGGCGGTGCTGAATTTATCAGTGCTTCCTTTATGTTTCTTCTGTCGCTTTCGTCATCTGCTGCATATCCTCCATATTCATCCCGGGCGAGATGCCGCCGGTGTACCGTTTCTCCATGCGGTCGTGGACATGGGCGTATTTTGCGGTGACTTTTGGGCTGCGCTGGCGCAGGGTCTCCTGTACGACGCGCAGATCCTTTGTCTCCTGATAGAGGTTCGTGCCGCAGCTGTGGCGGAAGAGGTGGCAGGCATATCCGGGCTGTTTCAGCCCCGCATCCGTCAGTGCCTTGTTGATGACGTAGCGGATGCCGACGCGTGTGATGCGCCCGTTCCGATTGTTCGGCGAGCAGGAGATGATGGTCGGCGTGAGACGTTTCTCGGGTGGGATAGCTCCCCGCGTTTCGATGTATGCCTTGAGGAGCTGAAAGGTCTCCTCGCATGGGTAGATGATGCCCGCGTGTCCCTTGCCCCGTATCTCGATGCGTCCTCGCTGCCAGTCGATGTCCTCGTCCGAGAGGCGCATGACCTCGACGACGCGCAGCCCCTCGACGCCCATGAGGTAGACAATGAGGAGGTTGCGGAGGCGGCGCAGGGCATTCTTGTCCGCAGCAAGTCCCTCGCAGATCTCCTTGATCTGGTCGACGGTGAGGTATTTGTAGTCCTCGTCGAGGTGCTGCGGATTGCGCAGCTGCAGATCGGCGCAGGGGTTCTCGGCGATGAAGGAGAGGCGCTCTGCGACCTTGTAAAAGGCGCGAATCGCCGCGCCCTTGATCATGAGTGTCGCCGCACTGTAGCCGCGCGTGCGCATCTCCTCCATGTAGACGCGGATCTGATAGTCGTGTACGTCGTTCAGCGGATGCAGTCCTTGCTCCATGCACCAGTGGAGGAAGAGGCGAATCGCCAGCTCGTAGGTGTCGCGTGTGTCCGCTGTGGGAGCACCACCCGCGATGTAGCGCGGGAGATATTCGTAAAAATGGGTGATGAAATACTCCGGCGTGATGGCATCCTGCCGCACGCTCGCCGCGACCTCGTCCATGCGCCGCACATTGCCGGGCATATTCTCTGCACGCCGCGCAGGAACGCCCATCTCTGCTGTGCCGCCGCTGCGGTAGCTTTCGTTTGTCGGCAAAATATCACCTGCTTTTCGCTCATTCGATGAGGTGATTATAACATGAGGAACAGAGGTTAGCAACAACACATAAAATCGCCCTGCACATTGTCTGCACAGGGCGAAGGGGTCAGTCTTTCGCTGCAATTTCGCGCACAATGGTGAGCGTGAGCTCTGCCGCGTCATAGAGGTCGCGCTCACGGATGCTCTCCTCCTTCGTGTGGCAGTCCGTCATGCCGACACCGAGGACGGTGGTCGGCACGCCGTAGGCGTTGAAGTGATTCGCGTCCGAGCCGCCGCCCTCCTCCTCAAGCACAACGGGGAAGCCGAGCTTTTCTGCGGCGCGGCGCAGATACTGAATGGGGAGCGCGTCGGGGGGCAGTTCGTAGGGATCGTAGTCCTTCTTGATGTCGATCTCCGCCCTGCAGCCTGTCCCGTCGAGGGCTGCGTTTACACTGTCCACCATGCGCTGTGTGAGTGCGTCCAGCTTCGCCTTGTCGCGGCTGCGCGTCTCAAAGTTCAACGTGCAGAACTCGGCGACGACGTTGGTCGCCGTGCCGCCCTCAATCTTGCCGACGTTGCAGGTGGTCTCCTCGTCGATGCGTCCCTGCGGAACGGCAGTGAGCACTTTGCCCGCTGCGGTGATGGCATTGCGCCCTGCGTCGGGGTCGATGCCCGCGTGTGCCGCCTTGCCCACGATGCGCACGGCAAGCTGATTCTTGCCGGGGGCTTTGAACGCTGCCGTGCCTGCGTGTCCGTGTGTGTCGAGTGTGTAACCAAAATCGGCGGTGAGGAGCGATGCGTCGAGACAGCGTGAGCCGTTGACGCCGCCCTCCTCGGCAACGGTGAAGACAATCTGGAGATTGCCGTGCGGGATGTCATGCTCCTTCAGACAGCGCAGTGTTTCGAGGATGGCGACCACCCCCGCCTTGTCGTCCGCGCCGAGAATGGTCGTGCTGTCGGAGCGAATCACGCCGTCCTTGAGGATTGGCGTGATGTTCGCGCACGGCTCAACGCAGTCCATGTGCGCCGTCAGCATGACCGTCGGTGCATCTGCGACCGTCCCCTTGAAATTGGCGATGATATTGCCCGTGTTCCCCCCAAGTGCCTTGCCCGCGCCGTCCTCGTGAATCTCCGCAGCACCGAGGTCACGCAGACGCGCTGTCAGCAGATCGGCGATCTCACGCTCATCGAGTGTGGAGCAGCGGATGGAAACCAGCTCGAAGAACTCGTTCAATACGCGTTTTTTGTCAATCATCGTGCCAACCTACTTTCCGAGGAAGAGGACAATCATAAAGGTAATCGTGGCGAGCAGCATCGGGAGCGCGTTGCGCTTCGACAGCTCCATCGGGCTGACCTTGGCAAGCCCCGCGCAGACGAGTGCCGCACCTGCGACCGGCGACATGGAGCGTCCAATCGAGCCCGCCATTTGTGCGAGCGAGCCGAGGTCAATGATGCTCATACCGAACGATGCTGCCTGTGGTGTGATCGCACCGTTAAAGGCGAGCGCGGCGGCATCGCCAGAGCCGGAGATGACGGCGATGATGAATGGACCGAACGCGCCCGCAATCTTTGCGATGGACTCCGAGCCCTTCATCGCTTCGATGAGGGCGTCGGTCAGACCCATCGCTGTCATACCAGCGGTAAAGACGGCGGCGGAGACGATGAGACCGATGACACCGCCGTACGCCTCGCCCATGCCATCGAAGAATTTCTTCGTGATTTCCTGTGGATTCTGCCGCGTGACGATGAGGGCGAGCACCGTGCCGACGATCATTGCTGTCGGGACATCGGTGAGCGGCAGGACGGCGAGCTGCTTGCTGCCGAGGATGAGCAGGACGAGCGGGACGAGGGGGATGAGTGCGTAGAGCGGATTGACCTTGAAGTCCTTGCCGCCCTCCTCCTTTTCGAGTTGTGCGTGATAGGCAAGGCGGCGTGCCTCGTCGGGACCCTCCTTGCGCATGGTGGCGATGATGGTGAGCGTGATGACAGCGACAATGGAGGCGACAATCGCGGCTGGCACCTGCGCCATGATGACCGTCATGAGGTCGGTCTGCGCGAGATCGGCGACAAAGATGTTGTGCGCCTGTCCTGGGCTGATCGCGCTGCCCCATGTACCCGCAAGCACCGCCGCACCCGCCATCGCGGGATGGACACCAGCCGCCATGAGCGTCGGGATCAGGATGCTGCCGACCGCCGCCGAGCAGCCCGCCGCACTCGGAATGGCGATGTTGATCCACCACGTCAGCAGCGTTGCGAGCGGAATGAGAACGAATTTGCTCCGCGTAATCACGCCCGAGATGGACTCGACGAGATGGCGGTCGCAGGTTGTGATCTTCATGACGAACGAAAAGCCCATGACCGTACAGATCACGGGCACGAGTGAACCGTGCACCATCGTCTTGCTGAACGTCGCGACCGCATTGCCCGTGACGCCGCCGATGAAGCACATGAGAAAGCCCGCAGCGAGCAGCACCATGCGCGTCTCATACTTCTTGATGATGGCGACAAAGGCAAGAATGACGATGATTCCACCTGTAATTGCCAATGAAAGGACCTCCTTTGAAACAATCGGAAACTATACGAGTTTTCGACAAAAAAGAATAAATTCCTTCATACAAAAAGGAAGTATCAACGGCGATACTTCCTTTTGTTGGCTGCTATGCAATTCCCGGACGCGTCATTTGGCGCGGTGAGAGGATGTGATTCAGTTCTTTTTTCGAGAGGATGCTCTGCTCAAGGATGATCTCGCGGATGGGCTTGCCCGTCGTATATGCCTCGCGTGCAAGTTCGGCGGACTTCTCATAGCCGATGTGGGGCAGGAGTGCCGTTACGATGCCGACGCTGTTGTCGAGCCATTTCTGGCACTGATCGATGTTCGGCTTCAGGTCGACGAGGAGCTTGTCGATGAAGGTGTCGACCGCACGCGTAAGGTAGTTCAGCGAGTTGAACATATTGAATGCCATGACCGGCTCCATGACGTTCAGCTCGAACTGTCCGTTCTCCACGGCGAGCGTCACGGCGAGGTCGCCCGCGATGACCTGATAGCACGCCTGATCGAGCACCTCTGCAATGACGGGGTTGACCTTGCCCGGCATGATCGACGAGCCCGGCTGCCGCATCGGCAGATGCAGCTCGTTCAAGCCGCAGCGCGGTCCCGATGCCATGAGGCGAATGTCGTTTGCGAGCTTGATGAGGACGAGTGCCGCATTCTTGAGCGCGGAGGAGAAATCGGCGAATGCGTCCGTGTTGTTCGTTGCATCGATGATGTTCTGTGACGTGCGGTACTGCTCGCCCGTGATCTCCGAGAGCCGCCGTGCGACCGCCTTGATATAGGCGGGCTCAGCGTTCAGTCCCGTACCGACGGCAGTGCCGCCCATGTTGATCGTGTGGATGTGCCGCTGAACGTAGCGGATGCGGCGCATCGAGCGGCGCACGGCGGACGCGTATGAGCCCATCTCCTGCCCCAGTGTGATGGGGACAGCGTCCTGCAAATGGGTGCGCCCCATCTTGAGGATGGCACGGAACGCTGTCGCTTTTTTCTCAAGCTCCGTGGCGAGGCGGTCGAGCGAGGCGAGGAACACCGTGCTCTTTGCCGAGAGGCAGACCTTGATGCCCGTCGGGAATGCGTCGTTCGTCGACTGCGCCATATTCGCGTGATTGTTCGGCGAGATGATGTCATAGCGTCCCTTTGCCTCACCGCGCAGTTCGAGCGCACGGTTGCAGAGCACCTCGTTCATGTTCATGTTGATGGACGTACCCGCGCCGCCCTGAATTGGGTCGACAGGGAACTGCTCAATGTGCCCGCCCGCGATGATCTCGTCTGCCGCCTGCACGAGTACGTCGCCGATCTCGTGCGGGAGACGGCCGGTATCCATGTTCGCGAGAGCTGCCGCCTTCTTCACCGTGGCAAGTGCTTTGATAAAATCGGGGTCGAGCTTCTGTCCCGTGATGTTGAAATTCTCGATGGCACGCATCGTCTGCACGCCGTAGTAGACATCATCGGGGACTTCCAGTTCACCGAGAAAATCGTGTTCCGTTCGCATGATGCTCTCTCCTTTCGATGACTGCTGTATTGTCAGTCCAATGCCTCAATCATTGCCGTAAAGCCCTTGACGAGCGTCTCGACACCCATTGTCGGGTACTGGCTCTCAAGCCCCTTGCGCACAGCCATCCGGTTTGCCTCCTTGTTCGGACGAAAAAATCTACGCCAATCTGACGGACTTC
>NZ_DBHIVL010000108.1:0-5534 GCF_057271695.1 Centipeda sp. (in: firmicutes) | reverse complement strand
TCGGCACTGCGCAGGTTGGCATAGCGTAGGTCGCTATCGCGCAGGTCGGCATCGCACAGATCGGCACCGCACAGATCGGCACGGCGCAGGTCGGCATCGCACAGATCGGCACCGCGCAGGTCGGCGCGTTCACCTCTACTTTTATCAGCAAGCCACCTACCGTGACTTGCTACGATCTCGTTCAGTTCCTCTTCCGTCATTTTGTCTCCTCCTCTCCCTTCACCCAATACGTCACCTTGATTTTATCCCCGGGGTAAATCTCCCCCTTGCGCTCCACGAGCCACGGATTCAGCTCCTCCATCCCCGCCTTGTACTCGAGAATGTAACGCCGCGTCGCCGTGTTCTTCGCGCAGTATTCCTCTGCGATTCCCCAGATGGTATCACCGGGGCGGACCGTATAGACCTCCTCAACGAGGACGGTGTTCCTACCATCCGCGAACAATTCGCCCGTCGCCCCCGAGAGGAGCGATGCCGCCGCGACGAACGCGCCGCCAACGAGAGCCACCTTCAAGAACTCACGCATGAGCTTTGACCTCCTTTTTCTCATGTACCTTGCCCGTGTAACGGGGCAGACTGTGAATATACTCCACCACCCACGAATACGGCACACGCCGCTGATTGCTGCTCGGATCGGCGAGCACATAGACCAGTTCGCCCTTATCCATCCGCATCTGCACCGAACGCGCAGAACATCCGAGCATCGCCGCGATCTGCTTCACGCTCAAAAGCCGCTCCTCTGGATACTCTGCGGGCGGCGGTGGAAGCGCAACCACCTTTGGCAGACGCTCGACAATCCGCTGCTCCAACGCATCAACCTTCGCCGTCAGCTTCTCATCCGCGATCCTGTCAAAGCCCACCATGAGCCCCGCGACGAAAGCATCCGCCGCCGCACCCGCCGCTGTCTTTCCCATAACATCACCTCCTATCTATGAGGAAACGCCCCGCCATCTTTGCTATCTACCATGATTCGCCTCGGAACGGGGCGGGGCATGACCTGCCATCATCAGCGCAGGGCGGTCAGTCCCTGCGGACGCCCCGAAGGGCGTTTCGGCTATGTTGTTGTTCTCCTCCCTGCCGTGCTATACTGAGCATGGAAAGGAGGTGGTTTTATGAATACCCTAGAGATTGTGTTGGAGTTCGATTCTTCGGTCGTGGTTCATAATATGAAGGAAATCCGCGTATTTCTTGATGGTGAACTATCCGAGACGATTACACCGGACGGTTTTCCCAACATGATCTGCTTCGGTGGATATGCGTATTCCTTCATTGGCAGTGAAGAAATCGTGACCATCAAAGGCGACCGAGTTCTGTATCTCAAGTTCTACGCGTGATAATCGAACACGACTTCAAAACAGAGCGTATGGCTTGCCCCATACGCTCTGTTCATTTTGTCAATAATCACCTCTGCTTCCTTCACCATTTCACGCTTGATGATTACCTTCATGACAGGACGGCGGGCATTCTTTTTGCCCCGTTTGTGCTTCCGTTTCATCCTCTCACCTCCTATGCGGGCTGTTGTGCGCCATCGGCGGCGGCGTTGCGTGCACCATCGAAAAATCCTGTCTTGTAGCCCGCCTCGAACATCGCCATGCCCTTGACAATTTCCACCTTCGCACGCTCCGGCAGAGTACGCACCAAGTCGCGCACCTCCGAAATGTCGCGCACCTCCTCCGGCGTGAAAACAATATCTTCCATTATCTCCCCCTCCTTTTACTTGATTTACCCCTATTATACATTTAGCTACCCCTATTGTCAAATATATTTTCTTGACTTACCCCTTTTTTACTGGTAATATTTGCTGTGAAAGGAGTTGTTTATGTTGAGTGAAACAATCGGAGATAGAATACTTTTAGTGATTGAAGCAAATACCCTAAAGAAAGTTGAGTTTGCCCGAGTACTCAACATTAACCAATCCTATGTCACACAGCTCATAAAAGGACGAAATCAACCAAGTGACCGATTGATAGAAGACATTTGTCAAAAATATAACATCAATGAAGAATGGCTAAAGACAGGCAAAGGAGAAATGCGGCGCGCAACAAGCCCCTTGTTTTTGCGTGACAGCAGCTTGGATGCGACCGATCGGGAAATCATTGAGAGCTACATCCGCATGACCCCGACGCAACGGCAGTTCATCAAAGACTGGATTCGGCGCATAGCAGACACCATGCGCCCTGCCATCCCAACAGAAACAGAAAAGAAAACCTACGGCGACATGACACCCGAGGAAAAGAAAGCCGCCCTCGCACGCGAAATTGACGATGAAACGAGAGGAAAAACATTCGAAGTTTCCATTGGTTCAAATTTTACAAAAAATAGTTCACAAGTCCCGAAATAGGCATAAAAAGCCGCCCTATAAGGATGGTTTGTAAATAGTTTGTATATATCAAGGAGGATTACATCATGAAGAAGAACAAAAAAATCATTTCCACCGGGCTATGCGTAACAATGTTGTTTATGTCAACGCCATCGGTATTCTGTGCCCCAAGCGACTCTTCGAATGACAGTGTTGCAGCTACACCCACCACGAATCAGCATAATATGCAGGAAACCCAAGTGATCTCATCTGTTCAAAAGACACACGCCTATATCCCAAAAGATACGGTTCTCACGGTAGAACTTACCTCTGAACTCTCCTCAAAAAAGGCAAAAAAAGGCGACCTTGTTCCTATCAAAATGTCGCAAAATCTCATCATCAACGATGTGGTTGTTATTCCTCAGGGTGCGACCGTAAAAGCTACCATTACGAAGGTAAAAAAAGCGGGCGGATTCGGTCGTGCCGGAAAACTTGAGTTCACTATTGATCGTGTAAAGACGATCAATGGCATCGATGTTCCGCTTGAGTATACCGCAATGAAAAAGGAGGGCAACGATAGCGGTGCTGTTGTTGTTGGTGCACTTGTAAGCTTTGTCGGCGGTATGTTTATGAAAGGGAAAAATGTTTCGTTTCCTGCCGGGACAACCTTTGAAGCCAAGGTCTCTGCTGACACTGATCTAGAGGTTTCTCTTGAAGGTCTCGCAGATGCCATGAATCCTAAAACGCCTCATGGAGTCTCTATCACATTGAAATAGTAGCCCCTCGCATAACGAGCTTTCTCCTCTATCGCCGCCGCAAAAATGGCATAAAAAAGGCCGCCCCTAGGCGGCGGCAACGCATCCAGTACACCATAGTTCAGAGTATTCCGCTATACGTTCCAACCGCCTCGAATTAGGCACGGTTAAACTGGTCGATTTCGACGGGTTTGGAAAAGCAATGTGAGGATTCTTCACAATCCATTAACCCATACAAAAATAAAGGTATCCGACGAACACCTTGATCCGATCAACATATCCTCCACTTTACTTTTCTCCCGATTTATGTACTTATGCTTGACTTTTTTTGTCAAGTAAATGCACACTTTTCCGCGAAAAAGTAAAGTAACCCATAAAATAAAAACCGCCCGGTGTTACCAGCACCGAGCGGCAGACATGACGCGAATCATGCCCTATTGCACTTACATACTACCATGATTCGCCTCCTTTGTAAACACAGGGAGGTTTTATTTATGTCCAAGATACGCATACGAAAGCGCGGGAGCAGCTATTCCTATAGCTTCGATATATCAAAGAACCCGCGCCGCATGAAGGAGAAAGGGGGCTTTGCCACCGAGGATGAAGCATTCGACGCAGGTGTAAAAGCCTATGCCGACTGGAAGAGCGGCAATATCGGTATCACGTCCGAGAGGATGAAGCTGCGGGACTATCTCGCCGCGTGGCTCCGGAATGTCGTGCGCCCGAATGTGAAGCGGACTACATTCAAGAACTATCACAACGCAGTACACTCGCGCATCGTTCCCCATCTCGGAGAAACCTATTTACAGGAACTGCGCCCGCGTGATATTGATCGGTGGGTCAAGGAACTTGCACGCGCAGGTCTTTCGCAGGGGACAATCCGGCAGACAAAAACGGTGCTCTCCACCGCGCTGAAGTATGCCATCTATCCCGCCGAACTCATCGCCACGAATCCGACGATGGGGATCAACATCCCGCGCAGTGCGCCGCGCAAGGTAATCGAGCGCACCGTTATCACGCCCGCACAGTTTGCCGCCATACCCGTGAGCAACAAATACTATCCGCTGCTCAAAATACTCTATCACACAGGGCTGAGAATCAGCGAAGCACTCGGGCTTACGTGGGAGAACATCAACCTCAAAACGGGCGAAGTATATGTCACACGGCAACGGTTGGCAACAGGATATTTTGACACGCCAAAAAGTGAGAGCAGTATCCGTACGTTCTACGCCGACCCTGTTTTTCTCTCCTACCTTGCCGCGCTCAAGGCACAACAAGCACGAGAGGAGTTGCGTCTCGGCGAGGCGTATCAAATCGCCTACGAAGATGTACGGAACGATCATGCCCTTGTCATCCTGCCAAAGAAGATCACTCCTCCATCATGGTATGAGCGTCGCAATCTGCTGTGCATCCTTTCGAGTGGGGTCCCCATTCGATATGAATCGTTTCAATACGTTCTAAAACGTATGAATCTGAATACGCACAGCTTTCGTCACACCCACGCAACACGACTCATCGAAGCAGGTGCAAAACCCGTGGACGTTGCCGCCCGCCTCGGTCACAAAGATGCGACAATTACGCAGAATCTTTACACGCATGACACGGAAGCCATGCAGAAAGAGACGGCACGCATCTTCGGCGAGATTGTAGGCAAATAGTTTTGTAGACAAGCTGTAGACAAATTCGTTGTCTCGTTGCTTTTCTCCTTGAATTTCAAGGGGTTTGCGTCGAACACGATATTTTTGTGAAAAATCTGTAAAAGAAACGGGACAGCACGAAAAAAATATGCTATAATGCGTCTATTGGTTATTGTGTTTAAGGAGGGCTTTTCATGGATTTTGAAGCACTGGTGAAGGCGAAGTTTGATGAAGCATACGCGGCGTCGGAGCATCCGAAGAAATTCTTCCTCACGGAGAACGGGCGCGGCGTTGTCGATGGCGGTGAGATGTACAATGCCCTGCTGCACGATGTGCTCGATGTTGTGCAGAAGGCAATGGTCGGTATTCTCAAGGACAGCCATCATACACATTAAGGACACAAATAAGATATGTGCAGAGCCGCCGTACAGAAAACTGTACGGCGGCTCTTTGTTGTGTAGATTTTTTTCTTTGCATTACATGTCGATTATGGTACAACAACTAAGATAAAAAGAGGGAAGGAAGCTACGTGAAGAATGGGAGGAAATATTGGGGTTTTATTGTTTGTTATCAGATTGTTGGAAACAAACAGTTAGGGAAGCACTGATAAATTCAGCCACGCCATCTTGACGCATCTTTTTTGCCCGCACTGTGCCCTAGAATCCTCCACATAGCTTTGGCTAGCGTTGGGTTTGCCTCCTTGTTCGGACGAAAAAATCTACGCCAATCTGAGGGTCTATTTTATCAGCGATTCCTTAGAAAACTTCGTGCAACAGCCCCTCGTTTTATTGTGTGGCGAATTGTCAAGTCAAGTGCAACACCTTATTGAAAAAGACTTCATAAGGA
>NZ_DBHIVL010000107.1:0-6019 GCF_057271695.1 Centipeda sp. (in: firmicutes) | reverse complement strand
GTAATATTTCGGAGCTCAATCGTGCAACAAAAGAATTTTTCAGTGTTTCCTTAAGTATGTCGCCGATCCGTATGACAAGCTGCCTGTCATCGTCTACTGGCTGATGGGCAGCCTCGCCGCTATATCGCCGGACAGCCTTTTCTTTCCGCAGCACACGGATCTTTCGTAATATTTCGTTCTCTGTCATGCGTGGACAGACCCTCTGTCTGCTTGGCCCGAACGGTGTTGGAAAGACGACGCTCTTCAAGACGATTCTTGGGCTGCTGCCCCCACTTGCAGGTGAAATTTTGCTATCCGGAGAGAATATGTCCGCGTGGACAGTGGAGGAGCGGGCACGCCGCATCGCCTATGTTCCGCAGACACACACGCCCCCGTTTCCATTCACAGTCCGCGATGTTGTGCTGATGGGGCGGGCAGCCCACATCGGCAGTCTCGGTATTCCCGGAAAAAAGGATCGCAAAATTGCTGACAACGCACTTGAGATGCTCGGCATCGAACATCTTGCAAAAAAGATCTATACAAAGATCAGCGGCGGAGAGCGGCAGCTTGTCCTCTTGGCACGTGCGATTGTGCAGCAGCCGCAGCTCCTCTGCATGGACGAGCCCACGGCGAGCCTCGATTTCGGCAATCAGGTGCTCGTGATGAACCGCATCCGTACACTCAGTGCGGCGGGGATCACGGTTATGATGACGACACATGCACCAAGTCATGCCTTTTACTGTGCAGATCAGACTGCCATCATGGGGCGGGACGGCGTGTTTTTCGTGGGACAGACAAACGATACAATCACAGAGGAACGGCTCACAAAACTGTATGGGGTCACCGCGAAGATTGTCGGGTATGAACACATCCCCGAGACACGCACCTGTGTCCCCCTCCCACCACAAGCTCATCAATGAGAAACGGGGCTGCTGCACGAAAGAAATGTGCAGCAGCCCCGATTTTTCATAGAGCGGCCATCTTATCCATGTATACCTACTCGGACAGACAGTTCCCGCCTGAGGACGCTCCCGTTCCAGAGCATGTCCTCGATGTGCCGTGCGCCGCGCAGTCCCATAAACGGCTGATCCGAGATGTGGAGCCGATCCACGACAGGATAAGAGACGGGGACGTAGAGCATCCTGCGCGGGTCGGCAAGCACGGACTCGCTGCTGCTCCCCATGAGCAGACCACGCTCCATCGCCGCGAGCACTCCCTGCGCCCGCGCCGTATCCGTCTCCTCGAGCTGCTCGTCCGCGATCTGTGCGGCAGCAGCGTCCTCGCGCAGCTGCGCTGCAACCGCGAGGTGACGCACATCCGCCCACTCCGTCCGCAGTGCCTCGGCAAGCCCCCACGCCGACGAGCGCGGCGCACGGATGAGTGCGGTATCAAAGAGCAACTCTCCCCACGTATTCTTGAGATCGTTGATCCGCAGGAAGTCCCTGCGCTCCGCCGCTGCAATCTCCTCCATGGCATCCTCGCCGCATACGGGCGGCAGTGCGGAAAAGATCGCCGCAAGCCACCGCTTCGTCCCCGCGCGGCCGTACGGTGGAAGCGGTGCGATATACGGCGTGCCGCAGTGCTATTCGATGTGCTTTGCCGCTGCAAGCCCGAGCTCATCATGCACAACGATATTGAGCTCCGCCTGTGAGAGATCGCCAATGCTCTCGGGTGCCATGTCGCAACTGAATACGTGGCGCACCTCATAGCCCGCCCCCGTCAACAGGCGTACAAGCTCCCGTACATCGTTCTCACCGTTGTAGTAGGATGAGGTCATGCCGATGAGGTTGACCCCGCGCCGCACCTCTCCCCGTGTCTCTCTGAGCAACACATCGAGCATCGCGCAGGAAGCACGCGTCCATCCATCCGCAAAGCTGCCGACCAGCCCGCCGCTGTCAATAGTGACCACGGGGCAGGTCACCCCCGCCGCGCGTGCAATCGCACCGACATCATCGCCGATCAGACTTGCCGAACTGCCGCTAATGACGGCGAGCAGCGCGGGCGGATGGTCGATATGCGGCTGCAGGGCTTCGCGCAGATACTCCTCCGCACCGAACACAATTGCATCGTTGTCGAGCTGTGTGCACTTCATGCTGTGCGAGATGTCGCTCTGGCTCTGCTCGATGTGCCGCTGCGTAAAGAGATAGCACCACAGCGGACCATTGACGATCACGGCACAGCCGCGCACCCCCGCGAAGAACGCTGCCGCGCCTGTCAGCGCACAGCTCTCCATCCACAGCACGTATGCAGCTCCTCTGCGAACGCGACGAGCATCTCCTGCTTCTCGTCCGACATCGAACTGCCGAGCACAATGAGTAGCTCCGCCTCCGATACCGCCTGTATCCCATCCAGCGGCGTATAGGTGGGAAACTGTACTGTAAGCTGCAGTCCGATCCCCGCGAGCAGCCGCTACAGCTCCTGCACATAGGAGCTGTAGAAGCCGCCATAGTCCCCGAGAAACGCCACCGTCCCCTGCCGCACACGCGCGGGTGGATGCATAAAGCGGTCGGTCAGCACACGCGCAACCGAGAGATAGCCGTCAAAGGATTCATTGTCCAAAAAGCCGCTCGTGGGGACTGCCACAACAGGCAGATCGAGTTCCTCCTCCATCTCTTCCGCCACTGCCCGCGTATCGTCTCCGATGATGCCACTCACGCAGGAGCCGCCGATAAAGACAGCATGCGGATGATACTTCTCCACCGCATAGCGGACGCACGCACGCAGACGCTCCGCCGCACCCCCGCGCGTTTTACCTTAATTGCCATACTGCTCCACCAAGTCCTCCAGTTCCTCAACCGTCATCGGTGTCAGTACCGCAAAGTATTCCGTGCAAGCTCCTCACGCAGCACGTGCTTCATGAGTTCCACGTCGGGACGTTTCCCCGTCCAGAGATGAAATGCCTCTGCGCCCTGCGCGACGAGCATTGTCTCGCCGTTGATCGTTTCACATCCCCGCGCCCGTGCCTCGCACAGAAAGCGCGTCTCAGCGGGCGTATAGATCAGATCGTAGACGACCGCAGAGGGCTTTATCATTGCCGCATCCACAGGCGGCATCTCCTCCGTGTGTGGTGTCATGCCCAGCGGCGTTGTCTGCACCACAAGATCGGCATCGCTGCACGCAGCAATCCATGCGACATCATCAAAGGATACCGCCCGCACATCGCCGTCTGCCGCAAAGTCTGCCGCAAGCACCGCGCCCTTTTCCACGCTGCGGACACCGATTGCGACAGAGGAAACGCCGCTGCGCAGAAGTCCCCACAGTGCAGCCCGCGCTGCGCCGCCCGCACCAATCAGTACGGCATTTTTTCCTGTGAGCGCAATCCCCCGCTCCGCAAATCCCGCAAGGAATCCCGCAACATCCGTATTGTACCCGACCAACCTGCCGTCCTCGACCACTACGGTATTCACCGCCTGAATGCGCCGCGCATCCTCGCTCAGCGCATCCAACAGCGGGATGATCGCCGTTTTGAACGGGATCGTCACGTTAAATCCTGCAATCCCCGCATCATAGAGGCCACGCACCGCAGACGCGAGGGCATCCGCACGCATGGGAAGAGCCGCATAGACATAGTCAAGCCCTGCGGCGTGCAGGGCTGCATTCTGTATGATCGGTGAGAGGCTGTGGGCGATGGGTGCGCCGATGACGGCGAGCAGTCTTGTCTTTCCTGTAATCATATATATCCTAACTATGCTTGCCGCGCATATCGTCGAGCAGTCCCATCTTGATCTCGTAATACATCGGTGTCATATCGAGATAGTGACGGTGCGGATTCTCAAAACGCTGCTCCTCCGGCCAGATCTCCTCCGTCAGCTGCTTTTGCACATAGCAGCGAACCTCTTCCAGTGTCGGCAGCTGCTCCACGCGCTTGCCCGCACGCATATAGGGACGGCGCAGATTCACCGCCGTGACCCCCTCAAAGAAGCGGTTCTTCCACGGCTTGCGCGGGTCGACATAGCGGAACGGCTTCGTGAGATCGATCTCCTCTCCCTGTACGGCGAGCATATCTGCGACCGCCTTACCGTGCCTGTCGTAGATACGGTAGAGATCCTTGAGCCCGGGATTCGTCAGCTTTTCCACATTCTCCGACATCTTGATGCGCGGCGAAAAGATGCCCGCATCCTCCACGGCGACGAGCTTGTAGACCGCACCAAAGACAGGGTCGGACTTCGCCGTTATCAGACGCTCGCCCACACCGAAGCTGTCCACCTGCGCTCCTTGGAGAAGAAGTGAGGAGATCGTAAACTCATCGAGGCTGTTCGACAGGATAATCTTGCAGTCCGCCAGCCCCGCATCATCCAGCATCGTGCGAATGCGCTTCGAGAGATACGCCAGATCGCCCGAGTCGATGCGCACCCCCACAAGGCGATGCCCCTGCGGCGCAAGCACCTCATGCGCCGTACGGATGGCGTTCAGAATCCCCGAATGAATGACATCGTAGGTATCGACGAGGAGCACGGTCGCCTGCGGATAGAGCTCCGCATATTTTTTGAACGCCGTGAACTCATCCTCGAAGAACATGACCCAGCTGTGTGCCATCGTCCCCGATATGGGAATGCCGAACTGCTGTCCTGCCGACACCGTTGCCGTCATATCGACACCGCCGATGTAGGCCGCGCGTGCGCCGTAGGTCGCAGCGTCCATGTTGTGCGCACGCCGCGCGCCGAAGTCCGACACCTTGCGCCCCTCTGCCGCACGCACGATGCGCGAAGCCTTCGTTGCAATCAGGGACTGATGATTGATCTGTGCGAGAATCGCCGTCTCGATCAGCTGCGCGTCAATGATGGGCGCAACAATCGTCATCAGCGGCTCGTCGGGATAGATGATCGTCCCCTCGGGGACGGCATAGATGTCCCCACGGAAGCGGAAGCCGCGCAGGAACGACAAGAACTCCTCCGAAAACAGATTCTGTGCACGGAAATAGTCGATGTCCGCCTCCGAAAACGAGAGGTTTTCCACAAATTCAATAACGTGCTCAAGTCCAGCGAACACAGCATAGCCCCCCTTGTCCGGAACAGAGCGGAAGAAGAGGTCGAATGCAACGCGCACATCGCCGTGGCATTGATGAAAATATCCGTAGGACATTGTCATCTCATAGAAATCCATCATCATCGACAAATTTCGCTTATCAAACTGCGTCACAGTAGTGTCCCCCTATCGGGCAGAAAGAAATGGCATAACAATCATTCCTTTGCATTATACCATTTCCTCAAGATTCACGCAAAAAGAGTTTTTCACAGAATTTCATTCTGTTTTG
The DNA here is from genome assembly GCF_057271695.1 of Centipeda sp. (in: firmicutes). Taxonomy (NCBI): domain Bacteria; kingdom Bacillati; phylum Bacillota; class Negativicutes; order Selenomonadales; family Selenomonadaceae; genus Centipeda; species Centipeda sp. (in: firmicutes). Next base: position 786 of record NZ_DBHIVL010000107.1, on the reverse strand, counting down.
CGAGAAATTTCAAGTCATCGCTCGTCAGTTTTGCCAACGGCAGAAGTTCGGGACGATGACGCAGCGTTGCGAGGAGCGACTGCTCACGCCGCCAGCGTGCAATCTCCGCATGATTGCCGGAGAGCAGGACATCGGGGACGGACTTTCCCTCGAATTCGCGCGGACGTGTGTACTGCGGATAGCCGAGCAGCACATCAAAAAACGAATCCGTCGGTGCAGACGTATCGTCGCCGAGCACGCCCGGCAGCATGCGCGCCGTCGCATCGACCACGAGCATCGCAGGGATCTCCCCGCCCGTCAGCACGAAGTCCCCAACGGAGATGAGACGGTCGGCGAGATCGTAGACGCGCACATCAAAGCCCTCATAGTGTCCGCAGATAAGAATGAGCTGTTCGTATGCCGCCAGTTCCTTTGCCGTCTTCTGCGTGAACACCTCGCCCGCAGGATCGAAGATGATGGTGCACCGCCGACCCTCACAGTCGGCGGTCTTGGCACGAATGTCACGCACGGCAGCATAAAGGGGCTCGGGTTTTAAGACCATACCCGCCCCGCCGCCGCACGGGGTATCGTCCACATGACGGTGTTTATCCGTCGAATAGTCACGAAAATTTGTATAGTGAACATCCACTATGCCACGCTCTGCGGCTCGCCCAATGATGCTCGTGCCAAATACGCCCGCAAACATCTCGGGAAAGAGTGTCACAAGATCGATTCTCATAGGAACTCCTTAGGAAGCACTGATAAATTCAGCCACGCCATCTTGACGCATCTTTTTTGCCCGCACTG